>JAOTSI010000279.1 GCA_029865005.1 Desulfobulbaceae bacterium | reverse complement strand
GGTGAGGCCCTTGAGAAAAGTCTCGCGGTTCATGTCATTGATTGCGGAGAATTTTTCAAGAGCCCATGCTTGATGACCCTGAAGGAGAGATATTGAGCTCAAGCTTTGTAGGGCGTCAGCACCGGTCATGCCATTTACCGAGAGGGACTTACGTAATGCTCGATGATTTCGGGCGTTGATACGTAATAGGATGGGGATAATGCTTAAAGCGTATTCAGGTGATATATCAGGGAGGTTGCAAAAGAGGCGAAAAGATTTACTGGCTTGAAAATCAAGGCGACATATACTTATAAATCCATTTAAGGCCAGATTTGCGGAGACATCTAAATATTTGGTCCACTCTTCAAAGCAGAGCACATGTTCAAAAGTGGGATTTAGAGTGAGAAGATTTTGCCAGTAGCGTTGTGAGTGAGCAAAAGAACCATCTGGTAATAGGCAAAATCGTTTGAAAATCCTAGCGGAGTTGTAACTCAAACCTTGTATTATTTCAGTACCGTAAACGAATTCATCTTCTGTGAGACAAGGAGTTTGCCTAAAGGCTTCTAGTACTGGACCTATGTTCAAATCATAGCTTCTTTTTGATTCACCGAGTACCTGTGAGTTTGGAGAGAAGAAAATTAACAGGTTGATGATTAAAAAAGAACTAAGAAAAAGAATAGTTGAATGATTGGATGCCCGGAAAATCATGTTACTCTATGGTCAAGGATTGATCCTATTTAGTTATCAGTATTTTGTTAACGCAATATACATTATTATCTGAAAAAAATAAGAATGAACTTCGTTGCATAAAAATAATAAATTTCTAAATTATAATCCAACATACTTGTTCTAAGATGTTTAGTGTGAAATAATTTTACCCTTCTTAGGGGACTGTGCTTACCAGTTTTCTTGTAACTGCTTACAGTGACAAGCACTTTAATTTTACGAGATTGCCCCTGGCCGTATAGTTGGGTTTTAGGAAGTAGTGGTGCACATAGCTGAGGCACTTGGCTGTGGGTAACTGTGCACTTGGTTAAAGAGTAAAGCTTTATAGTATCGGACTGTTAAGTGTTTCTCAACGCTACGAATGGGTGCAAGCAGACCGGTGAGCTATGTTAATCCTATGTGAACCCGGCCTGATCGCGCGTAGACGTGGTATTGGTGAACCTTACGTCTGTGGCTACTTACTATCTGAGGGTTTATTAAATCAATTCGATGCAAATCCAGTGACCAAGTATGCATCATCTAATGAAATTTTGTTAACGCACTTCATGATAGTCTTTGGTGGTATTGGTTAGTACGGCAATGGTGGCATCATCGGTGCTGTCCATATCAGGAATTTGTAACTTTGAAAAGCTCGGTGTTGTTTTTTGCATCCAATCTTTTTTACACATGCCATGGTGAACTATTTGAAACATTATTTCTAAAAGTTGAAGAGCCGAGATTTTGGGTTCCGAGGCAATGATTGTTGCGTAGAACTGTTTAGCGATTTGTTTTTCAAGTTTTATTTGTTCTAGCTGTTCAAGGAATTGGTATATTTCTTGTTTTCTATTTGCTTGCTTTTTTCCTTGTCCCAGTTTGGAATAAGCATCTTTTTTATATTGTGTTATTCGTTCTGTGGAGGCGGTTAAGAGATGTTTTTTTCTTTTGTTGTCGGGCCAAAGGGTTTGATTTTTAATTATATTGACTGCCTCAACGGTATGTTTATCGTAATCTTTTTTTAAGTAGCGAGCTAAAAGACGGGCGGCAGTAGGGGGGATATCAATAATTGAGGCATTGAGGAGCTCTTCTTGATCGGATATTTTTCTTTTGAATTCGATTTGGGCACGCTCCCAAAACATTGAGCTGGCACTTTTTAGCGCCTGGGAGAGATCTTGGTTCCGAAGGAGTGCCTCTTTGACTATATTGACTACCGAGGGGATGATATGGACCGTCTGCTCAAAAAGGACATTGCCGGTGATAACTTTGTAGATGATAGCTATGGTGCCATGCCAATCTTGAAGGTGGAGTATGTCGTTTAGGTCTGGAAAGGTGTTTGCTAAGGTTTGATTGTTGAAAAAATGGGAAGGTGTGGCATAGTGGGGAGTCCCACCCATTTGCGGTTGTCTGATGTTTTTTGTTTTGAAAACTACCGAGGTTTCAACATCAATGAGGCCAATGGAATATCGGTTGGGGTCGGCGAGAAACCCCGGATAATCTTTTTTATCGCCCGCAACAAGTAAATTTTCTGGTTTCAAATCACGCATTGAAACGCCTGTGCGGCGTAATGTGGCTAGTAACTTAAGGAGATTTGAGATGATTCCTTCCATTGCCGCTTTGTTTCGGTAGAATTCTGTTTTTTTGATTGAATTTTTAACTATGCTTTTGAAGGTAATTGATTCGGAAAGGTTTTCTATTATTACTTCGTCGAATAATTCCACGAGTTGTTTGGATACATCTTCAGGGGCGTTGTGGCCGATGCGATATTTCCGTTCAGCTAACCCATCAAAAAACCACTGTTTTGTATGGTATGGGTCAAAGAGATCAACGCGTTCAACTTGAAGTAAATAACTTTTGCATTGAGCTTCAAAGTTGCCGTATGCTTTTTTTATCGTGATGACATGCGGTACGATGTCGATCCCGTATCGGTGTTCAAATTCGAGGATATCCCAAGCAATTTCCGATTGGCGTGAAAGTTCTTCAGCTATTTGTTCATTGATTGAATGCATGGATTCGACAGTATTTTGAAGGAAAAAATATTTTGACAGATCCATGAAAAATGCATATTGGTTTGAAATGCTTAGGTATTTTCTTAAGCGTGGAGATGTTGATAGTTGACGTATATATCTTTTTTCATCTTTTAGTTGATTATTGTCTGACGGACTGGTTGTTGGAATGAGTAGGTTTAAAATAACCGACACCGTAGGTATGATACACTCTTGTATACGTAATTGATTAACGATATGCTGTTCGTTTTGTAACATGTTGATATATTGATCGAAGGTGGCTATCTTTTTAGGAGGTACTTTGACGACAATATATTTATCATATACCACATAGTAGCATTTTGAGCGGCTTCCGGTTTCTCCTCCCAGTGACCCGATGCTCATTCGGCGCTTTCGCCATTCTTTTTTGGTTTGAACCTGCAATTCGTAGGATAATTCTTTTGAAACATTTCCGGAAATCGAAGGTATTCTAGTGTATTTGGCTGGTGCTGAGTCCGACGCCTCAAGTTGACATTTAAAAATTTCGAGAAAGAGTAGCGCGATGGCGTCTTTATTGGTGCTGTCTGGGTCTTGGGGAAGCTTGAGTGATGTTTCTAAGGACGCTCTTTGAACATATTTTTTACGGATAACAAGTTTTTTGATTTCACTGGTGGAGCTAGAGAATAGTGCAATTGAGAGAAGTAGTGAGAAGAGACAGAGAAGTGAAGGAAATGAAAAGCCAATTTCTTTGGGGATTAATTTTAGAATGTCGCAGGCAATGATAACTGGTACGAGAAAAATAATTGATTTTAAAATAATTAAGGTGGATTGCCTGCTTTTTGTAAGTCTGCCAGCGATTTTATCCGATAGTTGTGCGTTTACTTTGCCAAGTTCGTTGAAGCGATATGTTATCCAAGATTTATGAATATGTTCGGTGACGGTAATTAGAATGAGCAGGAGGGTAATTAGGCTACCAGTGTGAAGAGTCCCATTTAGCCAGTTTTTAATAGTGGTGTTTAGTTGTAGCTGTTTGGTGATGATCATTCCTATTGCTAGGGGTATGAGGCTACTTGTTAAGAAAGCAATAAAATTAAGATGGCGATTCTCAAGGGAATAAAAACGTCGAGAGAGTAGTGAGTTTAGAGATTTAAGTATAATTCTATGGAATATTTTAGCAATAAGAATGCTTGTCGCTAATAGTAATATTATCTCTAAAGGACTTTTGGTCTCTAGTAAGAAAACATTTTGAAAAATAGTTATGATTTTTTCGGTGGAACTATGGGTCATCTGTCGGGCTCGAAGATAGTGAACAGGGGAAGGGGGTATTGTTCAGGCGCTAGGTTGTATCGTGCAATATTACAGCGATGGTGCTGATGGTCGCTGATTATGCGCAGTTTTATGCAAAAATATTGATAGACCAAAGTGTACAAAATGGATAATTTTGAATGTTTAAATTTTTCGTATTAAGAACTGTCTTTTTTCGCACTATCAGATATCAAATATATTAGGCCATGAATTTATTGATTGCAAATAATAAGGTAATTAATTATGGCGGTTACACTTCGTAATCGTACCTGTTCACAGGGGTTGTAATTATCAGATTTAAAGTACCGTGAGAGAGTAAGAGGCCATAGGTTGTTCAGGTTTATGCAGTTGACGCTGCTCGCTATAGCCCATCTATGTGGGCAGGGGGGCAATTGCATGAAGATGAAGTGGCTGTGATCACTTACTTGGAATCTTTATTTTCATTTGCCTTTAACCAGCCGAGCCGGATGAAGTAGTTTTGGCCACAGTCTCCCCATTTATCACAACTATTTGATAGTTGGACTTTTGGGAATTGATTTTTATCTTTTTTGTTAACTCGACAAAATCCGATATTTTTATTTTTAATTTTAAAAAATTTACATCCAAGGCATGTTTTGTTCATAGCTGAAAAATATAGTTGGCTCAGGTTGATAATTTAATGAAGCATTTATTTATATAGGATTTGGGTGTTAGTTTGACGTTTTATTTCATGAGAGTGTGGGCTATAAAGTGTTGTTTTTGTAGTGTTATGATATTGTGTGGAGTCCGTTAAATGGTTTAGTGGGATTAATCAGGTAATCTAATAATCATAAAAAGATTTTTAGCGACATGATTGTTGTTAATTAATGAGTTTCTAAACTCATCATGCTGAAAAGTTTGTTTTACGAAAATTAGAGTAGCACAAAATAAAACAAGATATCATATTCGTTGGCTGATACCAATTATAAAATTGGTGGGAAGCTATGCACGGCAGTGCAAATGGTGTGGCCCCATTTTTCTTAGTATGAAAAAGCGAAAGCGGTTTGTAAGGTTGAACCACAATATGTGGCATATTTATTATTGCCCACCTCTATATATTGTGATATAAGTGTTGAAGATTAACTTTGTAAAGTTATCATATTCTGATAATTGTTTCCCCATATTTTTATCTAAAATTATATTATGCCAATAAGGTGTAATATCGTCTTGTATCATGTTCGCTTTGAATTCACTTCTAATGTTTAGGGTACGAAACCCTTGATTTTTGGTGATTGACTAGTTGTTGTCAAATGGTAATGGCTTGATTGATGATTAAAATAAGTAATACGTAGAAAGATTGAGAAAAGAGGTACGAGATATGACTGTAAAGCTACCCGAGCAAAAACTGACTAAAACCGCTGAAACGGTACTTGAGCGGCGTTACTATTTAAAAGATGCTAACGGGGTGCCCTTTGAAAATTGGGGTAAATTATGTCGTCGGGTGGCGGATGCGGTGGCTGATGTTGATCGTCATAGTGATGACTATGAAACCTTGCGGGAAGATTATTTTCAGGCCATATATTCACTTGATTTTTTACCTAATTCGCCTTGCTTGATGAATGCAGGTACAGACTTGGGTCAGTTGTCCGCCTGTTTTGTTTTGCCAGTGGAAGATTCGATGGATGGTATTTTCACCTCTATTCGAAACGGTGCATTAGTACATAAAACAGGTGGTGGTACTGGATATTCCTTCTCTAGACTTCGTTCCAAAAATTCATCTGTTAGATCGACCCAAGGTGTTGCCTCTGGTCCTTTGAGTTTTGCAGCTGTTTTTGATGCCGCTACTGAAACCATCAAACAGGGCGGTAAGAGGCGAGGTGCCAATATGGGAGTGTTACGAATAGATCACCCTGATATTGAGGATTTTATCCATGCTAAACAGGATCAAAATAGTTTTACTAACTTTAACTTTAGTGTTGCAATAACAGATGCTTTTATGGAGGCGGTTAAAAATGACACGACTTATGATTTGATTGATCCCTCGTTAAATATAAAGGTGGAAAGTTTAGAGGCACGACGAGTTTTTGATCAAATTATTGATTTAGCATGGCATAATGGTGAACCCGGTGTCCTTTTTATCGACGCGGCTAATAAAGTCAACACTACGCCTCAATTGGGACAATTCGAGGCTACTAATCCTTGTGGTGAGCAATGGTTGTTGCCTTATGAAAGTTGTAATTTAGGATCCATTAATCTCGGACGTTATGTCACTGA
>JAOTSI010000446.1 GCA_029865005.1 Desulfobulbaceae bacterium | reverse complement strand
CAACTCTTCCGCAGTGGCTGGAAAACGATTTACGGTTATTTTTACACAATTTTGACTATCCCTTATCCGTTCGTTCGTCAAGCTTGTTGGAAGATGCCCAGTTTCGTCCCTATGCCGGACTATATAATACATTTATGTTAATGAATGATCATGAGGATTTCGAAATTCGTTTTGATCAGTTAGTTCGTTCTGTTAAGCTGGTCTATGCCTCCACTTGGTTTGCCGACCCCAGGGCTTTTTCTCGTTCCATTGGACAACTTCGTAAAGATAGTATGGCGGTGATTATCCAACAACTAGTTGGAGGACGTTATGGTGATTATTTTTATCCGTCTCTCTCTGGGGTGGCCCAATCGTTTAATTACTACCCTATTGCTCCAATGCAGGCAGGAGACGGTATTGCTCATATAGCTTTGGGATTTGGAAGGGCGGTGGTGGAGGGAGAGCAAAGTTTACGTTTCTCGCCTGGTTTTCCGGAAAACTTGCCTCAGTTTTCCACTGTGGAGGACATACTTCAAAATGCTCAGCGTTGGTTTTATAGTCTTGATTGTTCGCGGGCAGCTAGCTTTGTTGAAGAACAGTCTAATTTGGTGCGGCGAGATATCGAGAGTGCGATTACTGACTATCCGGTAAGGCTTCTGACCAGTACATATTTTCCGGAGGAACATCGTATTCGAGATGCAGATTTAGTTGGTCATAAAGTTCTTACTTTTGCACCAGTACTAAAATATGAAGTGTATCCACTTGCTCAGGTTCTATCCAATCTACTTGCCTTCAGTAAGGAAGGAATGGGTTGTGAGGTGGAGGTGGAATTTAGTTTGGATTTGCATGAAAATCCCAAAAAAAGTACCTTCTACTTTTTACAGGTTCGTCCCATAGTAACTGGTAGTGAAGCTAAAATCCTACATATTGAGGACGGTGAACGGAAAAGTTCTTTTCTCCGTTCTTTAAGGGCGTTGGGTCATGGTCTTTATCAAGAGATGTGCGATATTGTTTATGTGGACCCTGAGCGCTTTAATGCAGCTCGCAATAAAGAGATAGCTCGTCAAGTAGGTGGACTCAACAAGGATTTACACAAAGAAGGTCGGCCCTATTTGCTTATTGGGCCGGGGCGTTGGGGTACCGCTGACCCGTGGCTAGGTATTCCTGTGCAGTGGCGTGATATTTCGGGAGTAGGAGCTATCGTTGAATTGCAAGGGGGGAGTCTGCGGGTTGAAGCATCTCAGGGTACCCATTTTTTTCAAAATATCACATCACTAGGTGTGCCATACCTTATGGTGGATGATTCAGGTAATGATAGCGGTAAAGAACTTTTTCCGGAAATGATTAACTGGCAATATCTGAAAAGCTTGCCCATTGTACGAGAAACAGAGTATGTGAAACATGTACGATTAGAGAAAGCATTCAGCCTGAAGGCAAATGGGCGTTTCTCTGAAGCGGTCGTCTTTCCCTAATGGGCTAGATATTCTTTTTTACTGCGAAAATAATTGCATGTCGTAATGTTAAGGTGTAGAAAAAGAGAAGGCGACAACTTCTTGGAAGCGATAAGATATTAATAATACTTTTCCGGAGTCAATAGTGGATTCAATAATTTCCGTCGTCAAACAACGCGATTCCGAACAGCGTGAATTTCAGCAAGCCGTACAAGAGGTTCTTGATTCGGTCGCCCCGGTTTTGGAACGTAATCCTGAGTATCGAAAGCAGGCAGTTTTGGAGCGAATTGTTGAGCCAGAACGAGTTATTATGTTTCGGGTGCCCTGGATGGATGATCAAGGGGTTGTTCATGTTAATCGAGGCTTTCGGGTAGAGATGAATTCTGCTCTGGGTCCCTATAAAGGTGGTTTACGCTTTCATCCTTCCGTTACCCTGTCCATTATTAAATTTCTTGCTTTTGAACAAGTTTTTAAAAATAGCCTTACTACCTTGCATATGGGAGGCGGTAAAGGGGGATCTGATTTTAACCCTAAGGGGCGCTCCGATAGTGAGGTAATGCGTTTTTGTCAAAGTTTCATGACTGAACTATTTCGTCATATCGGGCCAAATACCGATGTGCCCGCCGGTGATATCGGGGTTGGTGCGCGAGAAATCGGCTATCTATTTGGAATGTATAAAAGGATTAGTAACGAATTTACCGGGGTACTCACCGGTAAAAGTCTTGCTTGGGGCGGGAGCCTTATTAGACCCGAGGCAACCGGTTACGGGGTGGTCTATTTTGCTGCCGAAATGCTGGCCGAGCAGGGCGAGAGTCTGGATAATAAGGTGTGTTTGGTCTCTGGTTCCGGAAATGTAGCCCAGTATACGGTTGAAAAAATACTTGAACTGGGAGGTAAAGCCATCACTTTATCCGATTCCTCCGGTTATATTTATGATGAGGAGGGTATTGATCAAGATAAGCTTGCCCATGTTCAATATATAAAAAATATCCGTCGGGGTCGTTTACAGGAATATTTGGAGAAATATCCACAGGCGGTCTACGTGGAACGTGATGTGACGGCAGACC
>JAOTSI010000044.1 GCA_029865005.1 Desulfobulbaceae bacterium | reverse complement strand
ATTGTGCCATGCCTTGCGCAACAGAAAACGAAATAAATGAAAAAGACGCGGAAAATTTGCTTAAAGGTGGGGTTCGTCTTGTTTCCGAGGGGGCTAATATGCCTTCTGTGCCGGGGGCTGTGAACATATTCCTTGATGCCGGAATTTTATATGGACCGGGAAAAGCCGCCAATGCCGGAGGTGTTGCGGTTTCTGGTTTGGAGATGGCCCAAAATTCCATGCGGCTCAGTTGGCCTGCGGAAGAAGTGGATGCGCGTCTTAGGCACATTGTTAAGTCTATCCATAAAACGTGTCTCCATGCTGGAGAGGAATATGGTGTGAAAGGTAATTATTTAGCTGGAGCGAATATTGCAAGCTTTATTAAGGTTGTCAATGCCATGCTCGATCAAGGGTTAGTGTAAGACTTATGGGTAATTTCTTCAATGCATGAGTGTAACGATTATGTCAATACATGAAGAGTCGAAACATCTTGCCTCGGAAAGCAGTCTCGCCAGATATTTCGGTGACATTAGTGTAGATTGCCCTTATGGGTTAAACAAAGAGGCTGTTTATTACCAGGCGCGATTTGGATCTATTAGGGAGGAGTCTCTTGATTTTTTCCTTGATCAAGGATACAGGAGAAATGGTAATTATCTCTACACCATGCATTGCCCTGAATGCCATAGTTGCGTACCCATTAGGTTACCTGTGGAGGAGTTTCGGCCCAATAGAAGTCAACAGAGAGTAATGCGCAAAAATGATGATATCTCTTTTGGAATGGCACCTCTCCAAATGTCGCAGGAAAATCTTCAGCTTTTAGATAAGTTTTTAGACAAACGCTTCCCTATGTGCAAGTCTAATGCCCTAAGTTATTACAGTAGTTTTTTTCTGGGCAACCTCACCAGAAGTTTTGAAATTCGTTATCGTCTTGGCGATGAGTTGCTTGGGGTTTCCATCGTAGACTTCTCAGATAATTGGCTTAATGCAGTCTACTTTTATTTTGATCCTGCTGAAAAAAAGCGCAGTTTAGGGACCTTTAATATCCTAACTTTGATTAACTTCTGTCAACAATATGATATAGGAAAACTTTACCTTGGTTATTGGATAGAAAATATATCAGCTATGACTTACAAATCGAATTTCAATCCCCACGAGCTTCGACTGGATAATAATTGGCAAAAAATAGATAAACGATCTTAAACAAGATCATTGATTGCCAGAGCAACTGAAGTGAATCTGCTTTTATTTGTAGGCTACTTATTGTAAAATTAAACAATTATCTAACAGCTAGTTACCTTTATGAATTACATAAAGGTGTTTGATGCCTATGCAACAGTACCTGATCACAGGATTTATAATTAACTAATTTAATACAACGCGAGATAGTAAGTGGTTGTAAGTTTTTCAGATTTTTGTATGGGGCAGGGGCTACCGCATGAAAATGAATTATCTGTGACCACTTACACGTAAAGAGCTATTTGTTATTTAAAGAAGCGGGCCCACTAGAAGGGCACAATTTTCTAAAAAACGACGCCCGATGGTTCTTTTTTGCAACATTTTGAAATCCAGACAGTGCGCAGCACTGATATATTCTTCCTGTAATTCTCTAAGTTCACGAGTGAAATTTGCATCATAGATAAATAGCGTTAACTCGAAATTTAGCCAAAAGCTGCGCATATCAAGATTAACTGAACCTATCAGACTGAAACTTCTGTCCACTGTGATGGTTTTAGCATGCAGTAAGCCTTTTTTAAAGAGCATCACCTTTACACCAGCCATAATCAACTCGCCGTAACGAGCCCTACTGGCATAGTGCACCAAAGTGGAGTCTATTTTCTCCGGTACAATAATTGTCACTTGCACATCACGTTGGGCCGCCGACTTTAGAGCTGCGAGAATAGCATTATCTGGTACGAAATAGGGGGTGGTAAGGACCAGTTCCTCTCTAGCTGCATAAATAGTGGTAAGGAGAAGATTATGAATGGCATCCTCAGGGTAACCCGGTCCAGATGGTGCAAGTTGCACGAGGGCATTTCCGGCACGCTCCACAGGATGGATATCAGAACTTTTTATAGCTTCATCAAGTGAGATATCGTTTTCTAAATACCAATCATAGAGAAAAGCCGCGCTTATAACCTCTACCACTGGGCCGGTCACTCGTATCATGGTATCAACCCATTGCCCCACTCCTTCATCTTGTTTGAAAATAATGGGATCCACTAAGTTTTGACTGCCACTGTAACCGATATTTCCATCAATAATAACAATTTTCCGATGATTTCTCAGATCAATACGCATGAAAAGTGCTCGCAAAATTCCAGCTGGCAGAGCTTCTATTATATTTATGCCGTTTTCTCGCATGGAGGTAATGAGCTTGCTCTTTAAAAACTTATCGCTGCCAATGGAATCGAGTAAAATCCGGCAATGCACCCCCCTTAAGGAGGCTCGAATTAGTGCGTTGACTACCTCATCTGCTACCCCTCCCTCGGTCCATATGTAAAATTCTAGGTAACAGCTTGAACGAGATTTATCTATATCATTAATTAGTTGAGATAGGAAATCATCTGCTTTGGAGATAAGGGTAAGATTATTACCCGGCATGGTCGGAAGTCCCATAGTAGAGAGGGCCAATCGGTGAAGTGGTTCACATTCTGGATTAATTTTAAACCAGTCGATATAGTGACGTTCGAGCAGTCCGGCAACCCATGTTTTTAAAATATGGATTTCAGAGGCTGCCCTGCGAACACGTTTCTGGCCAAGTCTGTTTTCTCCGAAAAGAAGATAGATAAAAGCGCCTGCAAAGGGAATGAGAAGAATAACCACAAGCCAGGCCAGAGATTCGCTTGCCGTTTTTTTTCGCATAATAACCCGTATGGAAAGGCCAATTCGAATAGCAAGGTCAGCGAGATAAAGAGAACTTGTGAGGGTCCAATAGACTGTGTCCATAGATAGGTCCGCACTCTTGTTAAACTACTGAAACAGTAGAGGAAAGAAAAATATATTTCACCATAATAGTTAATTTAACTATTATTTAATAACTGCTCAATAGAAAATCATGTTACATGGTAAATTTTATTATTCATCTTTAGTGGTTGAAATGTTTTTTATATTAATAAACTAAATTATTGGTTGAGGGGTTCAAGTTGCCAGCTTGGTGGGTAATGGGTAGCGGGAAATAGTTCTCTAGCTTCTAAAAGCATTTCGATCCATTCTTTTCTCCTATATCGATCAGAAAGATGAAATAATATCAGATTTCCAACTTCAGCTTGGCTTGCCAATTGAGCAGACAATACAGTGGTCATATGGAAATTCTTATGTGCAAGATCAAGATCAGAATGCCGATATTGCCCTTCACAGATAACGGTTTTGCACCCTCTCAAAATGACTGCCAACTCTGCAATTGTTTTGTCGTCGAGTAAAAAATCAGTAAGATAGGCGATGGAGTCGCCCTTAGTTTCCACCAGAAGTGCTTCTTGTAGGGTCGCCATTGAATGGGAAACACCATTGATCAAAACATTTTCAGTTAAATCTGATGAATTTTTTACCTGATTTATCCATGGACCAGGCGATAACCCCATCTGCTCTAGACGATCTGTGTCGATGTTGCGGCGCGTTTTTTCACGAACTACATAGGCGATAGAAGGAGTGCGATGGTTCATTACATAGGCCTCAATTACGTACTTGGGACGGTCAATTAGCAGGTGTTGTTTTACCGTGCACTCCTCAATATGTATTTTTGCAAATGCTTCGGCTAATTCTAAACGGATTGTTGAGGTACCCTCTTTTTCTATATCAGTGACCCTCCAGGTTCCGCTCATTTTTGTGTTCAAATTCCAAAGAAAACCTTGAAACCTATGTTGAATGATTCGTCCGGTACCCGATGGTCCCCAAATATGGTTAGGCTTGTTTTTTCGATTAAAAACACACCGGAAATAGTTATCAAATCCTCCAATATGGTCCATATGAAGGTGCGAAAACAATAGGTAGTCTATTGCTGAAATCTCAGAAAATGAAAGCCCATTTAAACAACCGTCTCCACAATCAAATAGAAGTCTCTCAATTGATTGGCCTGAATCGATACGGACCAAAAGTGCATTATCTCGCCCTGGAGCGCCTAATATGTCAAATGTAATACCCATATTATTTGTTTAACCGTTGATGAAATAGCTTGTAGCGTTGATATTATGCAAATGCAGTATTTGTTTAACGATGTTATGGAGTGTTCATCTGTTTACATGCACACTCGATGGCTTGGTTATAACAATGATTATTCTTAATTATTTTTTGTTCCATGAGATAAAAGTTTATCATTTTGTTTTCTCTTCGACAATATGATTGTCCTCATTAGATAGATTAATATTCCATCTTTAACTAAAAGGTGAATATATCGTAACCGTTCACCGGGTTGTATAAAAGAGTTCCATAACATTGGCTTGTTAAGCGTTTACCAGTGCTGCGCATGTGTGCAAGCAGGCCGGTGAGCTATAGTTAATCCTATGTGAATCCGGTCTGATCGCGCGCAGGCGTAGTGCTGGTGAACGATTATGATATATCGTGGCGGAAATTTGAATCAGGCCCGAATATACATATCCATATGGTTTGTAACTTATTGATTCAATACAGTGTAGGATTATAAATGATTGTAGGCTCTCCACTTTCAAACGGTTTCCGTCTCTTTTAATCATTTGCTGATTCGGTTATTATAAAAAAAATATATTTTATAGACTTTCAACTAATAGCTCCTCTCAATAAAAATATTAGCATCGACATATTTTAGCTAAGGTGGACATGAAATTAAAACAAGATTCTTTAAAAGATCAGCTGCGTACTTACACAACATCTTCCAGTATTTTTAACTTTTTATTTCAAGATATTATAGGGTCATTTCCCTTTGAGCAGGCGGCATTATGTATTTTTGAGGATGACGAACTGATTTGGTTCCGCCAACACAATCTTGAAAAAGAAGCCTATCTGTTAACTACCACTGATCATATATTTGATATCAAGAAATATTTAAATAATATCGAGAGAAAATCAACTATATTACTTAATGATTCATCAGAAGGATTTTTAGAAATTTTTAAAAATCGCTTCAACCAGTTGCTCATTTATACTATCCGTCGTGGCGAGGAAATAATTGGAGGCTTTCTGGTCGGTGTTACCGGAGAAAAGTATCCCGAAGAGTTTCGACATATTTCATCATATTTTAATGAAGTATCTGAAGCCATAAGACATAAGGTTATTTTTAAATCAGAAACAAAGCTTCTTAAAGAAAGCTGCCGGCGACGTTTTGCGTTTGGATCACTGGTCGGAAAAAGCCCTGCAATGCATAAAGTCTATGATATGGTAGAGGATATTGCAGGGTCTGACATCTCAATTCTCATTGAAGGAGAAACCGGTACCGGAAAAGAGTTGTTGGCCAAAACAATTCATACCAAAAGCCACCGCCGCAACGGTCCGTTTGTCAGAGCGTTTTGTTCAGCCTATACCGAATCTCTCATTCACAGTGAACTCTTTGGTCATGAGAAAGGTTCTTTTACCGGTGCATCAAAGCAAAAAAAGGGTCGTTTTGAATTAGCTGAAAACGGAACTCTTTTTCTAGATGAAATTGGGGAAATTAACCCGGCAACCCAGGTCCTTCTGTTGCGGTTTCTCGAAACAAAAGAATTTGAACGGGTAGGGGGGGAGATGACCCAGACCAGTAATGCTCGAATCGTTGCTGCTACCAATCGTGATCTTCAAAAGAGGGTGCAACAAGGTAAGTTTCGCCAGGATCTCTATTTTAGACTCAATGCAGTAACTATTACTCTTCCCTCTTTACGTGAAAAAATTGTAGATCTTCCCTTACTGATAAAACATTTTCTGCATCAATTCTGTCGAGAAAACGGAAAAATGGTCACCGGTATTTCCCCTGAGGTAATGAGAGTTTTTGAACAATATGTTTGGCCGGGAAATGTGCGTGAATTAAAAGGAGTTCTTGAAAGAGGCTTTTTTTTAACAAATCACCTGCAAATAGAACTGGAACACCTTCCTTCCCATCTTCTTGAACCTGAGAGTAATAAGGAGACTATAACTAATAGTCCTATTGAAAAGGAAAAAGAACATATTCTCTCTGCGTTGAAACAATGTGGTGGCAATAAAAAAGCGACAGCACAGCTGCTTGGTATTTCACGTCCAACTTTGTATCAAAAAATTAAACGATTCGACCTGGTATGCTGAATCTTACAATAGGTAAGATTTACAATCTTTTTCTGAAAATAATATTATCCTTCACTTTTTTACACTTCTTTACACATCTTTACACATACAGCTTTACATTCGTTAATTTGAAAAATTTATTTTCTCATCATAAAAAATTTTAATTCTTTTTTTCGTTATTAAATATAGGTAGTTAAGGATATGCGATTAGAGCTAATAATGGTTACCGATGAATCGGCACATTAGTTGCTAATATTAGCCATGTTACTTCTGTTGGAATACGATTGTTAATCGCAGCTGATAAAATTTTTGGCAACATATTTATCACTCTCATAATTGGGATAAATGATATAATAGAGCAACATCCTAAAACTTAAGATAAATCAATAATGGAAAATAAGATACGTTAATTATGGTAATTGAAAAAGGGGCTACAACCAAGATAGGTAGTGTTGTTAATAAGTTTGACTCTCAAGTTAAATCAAAGGCTGCTGCTAAGCGAATCGAAAAAGTTAAAAGCTTAATGAAAAAAAAGGATAAGGATAGGCTCATTGAGCATGCACTTCTCAAACATTATAATGCCGAGGAGTTAAAACCTTACCAAGCTGAACTAATAAAACTACAAAATCATTTGGAACGAACCGGCAAGAAGTTAATTATACTTTTTGAAGGTCGAGACGCTTCAGGTAAAGGGGGCACCATTCGCAGGGTCACCCGCTATATGAATGAAAAAAGATATCGCACTGTGGCTTTAGGAAAGCCAAGCAACGATCAAAAGACTGAACTACACATGAAACGATATATTGAACAATTTCCGCGGGCAGGAGAAATAGTTCTGTTTGATCGCAGCTGGTATAATCGAGCTATGGTAGAACCGGTTATGGGATTTTGTACTCAAAAACAATATCAAAGATTTATGAGAAAAGTGGTTTTGTATGAACAAAACTTTTTAGGTGATAACGGAAAGACAATATTACTAAAATTGTATTATTCGGTAAGTAAGGATGAGCAGGCTAGAAGATTTGAAAGGCGCAAAAATGATCCTTTACGCCAGTGGAAGTTGAGCGAGGTTGATTTACAGGCCCAAGAGCTTTGGGATGACTTCACCGAGAAAAAATATCAATTGCTTCGAAAAACACATACCAAGAATACGCCATGGTATATTGTTCGGTCGGATGATAAACATTTGGCTCGTTTAGAAACAATAAAGCTTATTCTTAATTTGGTTAAATATGTAGGGAGAGCCAGAAAGCTCAATTATCAACCTGACCCAGATATTATCATCTCTGGGGACAAAGAGATGAAACTTATGCGTAAGGAACGGAAAAAATATGGTAAGTTTCTTAGTTAAGAATCACGAAAATGATGGTGATTAATAGCGTAAGTGTTCATCAGTATCACGTCGGCGCGCGACCAGGCCGAATTCACATAGAATTAATTATATTACATACATCCGCAGCACTGGTAAATGCTTACTAGCCGATGCTGTAGAACTTTTCTTTTTAACCCGGTGAACGGCTACTTGATGGTTTTAGTCTTGTAAGGTAAGTGGTCACAGGTATCTACATAGTTTTTACTAGATCTGAATTAGATATATCATACTGAGTTTAGTCTAAATATAAAGGTTGCTAATTATGAAAAATAACAAGAAAAAAGAACCAAAAAATAAGAAAAAAACTCAAAAAAGCAAGCCAACAATTATAAGTGAACCAGAGCTTGCTCCCAAGAGAAAATTAGTTGAATTTACCGCCTTTAAAAATATAGACAATAAGAAATCAAAAAAGCATACAAAGCTATGGATTAAATCAAAAGTTCTTGATTACGAAGTGGAACTTCATCGTCTACAAATTGAATTATTGAAATATCAAAAACATATTAAGGATAATGGATTGCGGGTTTTAATTCTTTTTGAGGGTCGTGATGCGGCTGGCAAAGGGGGGACCATTAAAAGAATCATGCAACACATTAATCCTCGTGGAGCAAGAGTTGTGGCCTTGGAGAAACCCAGCGATATTGAGGTCACCCAATGGTATTTCCAACGTTATGTTCAACACCTTCCACATGCCAGTGAAATGGTGCTTTTTGACCGTAGTTGGTACAATCGGGCCATGGTTGAGCCAGTCATGGGCTTTTGTTCGGATGAACAAAATAAGCGGTTTTTAAAAGATGTTCCCATGTTTGAGGAAATGTTGGTTAAAGACGGAATTATTTTGATGAAATACTTTTTTTCCGTGTCCAAGGAAGAGCAAATGAAACGTTTTGAATCACGTAAAACGGATCCTTTAAAACACTTTAAAATTTCACCTGTTGACATGCAGGCCCAGGACCTTTGGGATCAATACACGATTCGAAAATTTCAGATGCTTACTGAAACTAACCGTACGCTCTCCCCATGGACGATTATCCGGTCAACTAATAAGAAAAGAGCGCGGATTAACTGCATTAAACACCTATTATCCACTGTCGATTACAAAGATAAAATTTCAGCAAAACATTTAATACCTGATCCGAGCATTGTGATTTCCGGAATTGATGAGCTGAAATACATGGAAGATAATCTCATGAGCTCCAGCACTCTGCCTGGCTAATTTGAGAATTTCCGTAAGTGGTCACAGGCACCTCAGATTCGCACTGTATTAAATCAGCTAGTTACGAACCCTTGGACCAGGTACAAATTTCCTTCTATTTTTAATTAAGAAGCCGATAGTTAAAGGATAACATATCCCTTAACTATCGAACAGTTAAGTATCAAATAATATTATTAGGAGTTTATTATGAGTAATGTAGAAAAACTTGAAAAGCAGAAAAAAAAGCTGAAAAAAAGTCTTAAAAAACTGCAAGGGCAGATTGATGATGCAAAAAAAGAAGCTAAAAAAGCGGCTAAAGTAGCAGCTAAAAGGAAAGAAGCCAAAAAATCCAGAAAAAAAGCTGACCGGAAAGCTGCCAAAAACAACGTTAAGGGGTCTGATAAAACCGAAGCCTAAAAACTTGACGAAAGATAGAGAGTCCGGCTAGTTGACGAAAGAGTTAATCGGATTCTGGAAGCCATGTGGTATGGATAGGGCAATCCTTATGATCGCCCTATCCGGGGATAATCGTCGGTCCGGTGACGCTGGATATGATTTAGTGTTAAATTACTGTTTGTTGTTATTGTATATTTCATCTAGCTATCGTAATCATTCACCGGGTTAAAAAGAAAAGTTCCCCAATATTGGTCTAGTAAGCATTTAACAGTGCTGCGGATGTGTACAAGCAGGCCGGTGAGCTATAAACCCTATGTAGAACCGGGCCTGATCGCGCGCAGATGTGGTACAGGTGAACATTTACTCGCTATCATTATTTATGAGTATCATAAATTGTGCTGGAATTCTTTGATCCTAATAGCCTAATTTTTTTCTATATTTTAGACAAAGTAGCCAGGTTCAAGTTTGTAGTAATTTCATTGGCAATATCTTCAGTTTGACGACCGGCTACATCGATAATGATATTTGCCTTAGCGGTGTAGAGTGGTTGTCGCGTATTAAAAAGTTTTTCTGCTTGTTTAGGATCTTGGAAAAGAGGTCGTTTTTTCATTCTTTTCTTTGCGTTTGGGTGAGTAAGCATTTCGCTTAAAATTGTCTCAAAATCGGATTTTAGAAAAACTACGGTTCCTATTCTGTCTAAATTCTCAACCGCAAAAAAACCGCCCCCTGTGGAAATGATTGTATTAGAAACATGCAGTTCCAGCCAATTTCCAACTTTCTGTTCAAGATTTCGAAAGTAAGACTCGCCTTCATTCTTAAATATTTTCTTAATCTTTGTATTTTCAAAACTTTCTATGAGATCATCAGTATCTAAAATAAAATAACCGGTCCTCGCTGCCAATTCTCTGGCCAACCGTCCTTTTCCAACACCCATAAATCCAATGAGAAGAATATTGTTTGCCATAATGTATTAACCTGGTTTTTAAATTTATTTCAGAATTTAGAGAAACCATGCAAAATGCGACAAAAACCGCCCATACGCATATTGCCTGCTTTATCCAAGCATGCATTATTAATGACTAATTTATAGGTTATTGTTTACTTGCTCCGGTATGTTTTTCCTTTGCAAGGCTACTTCATTGATGGAATCTTGCTGAACTTCTTTCCACGATTCTGAATTCATCCGATTTCCGATTAGAGACTCCTGAAAAGTTTGAATTACTGCCTGACATGATTTTTCCAACTCATTGGCCACAATTTTTGTATTTATATTTTTAATAAGATTGTTGTTTCCCATAGGGTCTTTATCCAAATCATAAAGTCCAAGGCTTGTAATACCGTCGAACTTAAGGACATATCCGTCTTTGATATATTGATATATTCCGGAGGGGTAACTTATGGAAAAATGGTCAGTACGAGTATCGAAAACACTTTTTCCCAAAGAAAAAAACGGTTCGTCATAATGTAAATAATCTAATATTGAAGGCATGATATCTAGTTGCTGGGTGATCTGCTCGGAAGCACCTACCAGGGTCTTATCGGAAGGGGAGTAAAACAGTAACGGTATATCATATTTGCCGAGATCAGAACGATAATAGGGTAGTGCTCCGTACATGGTGTGATCAGCCACAATGACAAAGAGCGTATTTTGGTACCAATCCATTTTGGCACTGGTCTCAAAAAAGCGTTGCAGGGCTAAGTCGGCATATTGAATGGTTCTATGCATGGGATGAATACTTTCAGGGAAACGTTCATGGTATTTTTCCGGAATGGCAAAGGGCTCATGGGAGGTCACCGAGTAGAAAGTGGCAAAAAACGGCTCTTTCATTTCGTCTACCCGACCGGCAAAGAATTGAAAAAACGGTTCATCGTAAATTCCCCAGGTTCCATCATAATCCTCCCGGTTCGGATATTCATCCATCCCTATATATTCTTTATATCCGGCAGTACGACAAAAAGAATTAAAATCCATGGTACCGTTTTGACCACCATGAAAAAATGAAGTGTGGTATCCTTTCTTATTGAGCACTGAGGCCAGACTCTCAATGGTGTTGGTGGAGTATATGGATTTAATATAGGTGGTATGCATTAAGGGAGGAATATTTGCAATTATGGCTGGGATGGCATCCTGGGATTTCTTAGCGTTGGCAAAGGTGTTTTTATAAAACATTCCTTTCTTAACAAAATCATTAAAAAAGGGTGCTAAATCAGCTCGTTTACCGTAGGGAGGTTCCATATACTCTTTGGATAAACTCTCCATGATAATAAGCACCACGTTTTTCCCGGAAAATGGTTTTTCTGGATTATAGAAATTCCGTTTAGGAGTGTAAATATCAGCAAGTTCCTTTTTTGAATAATATGTCATCTGGGTGACATTATCTTTTCCAATAGTCCGGTATATGGAAAAGGGCGTGTTCAGAGCTAACGCAGAGTTACGAGCGCCCACCATTTGAGCAGCGGTAATGAGAGAGATGGGTGATCCGTATTGGAAACCGCCGCGAACCCCGATCACCGATGCGCCTACGATGAGTATAAAGACAAAGGTCTGTAATGGATAAAACTGCCAGGTTATTTTTTGCGGCAGGCTGATCGGTGGTATTTTACGATACCCAATAACCAAGCAGTAAACCAAAATAAGGTAGAGTAGGGCGACATGCCAAAAATCAAGAATATAGCGGGGAATAAAGGAAATCACATCTGGACTGCTGGCCACAACAGAAAAAATGTCACTGGTTGAGCGTTTATTTATAAAGGGATAGTAGGCTACATCCACCAAGTTCATCATCAAGGCTAAACTATTGGTTATCACAAAGAGAATAAATAAAAGATAGCCATAATATTTGCGGTTAAGAAAGGGGTGGGGCAAGGTAGCTAAAATTATAAAAAGTGCATTAACCACCACTGCACCGGCGATATCAAAACGAAGGCCCAGAAAAAGTACCTTGATAAGTTCCCAGGGGCTCAACCATTCAAAAAATTCTCGGTTGAAGAGAAAAAAGATTACTCGACAGGTCAAAAACAAGGCCAATATCAGCCCGAAGCGCACAAGTAACCGAGATAAATTAGTAATAATATATTTAAGCATATTTATAGATCATCTTTATATTTATAAGTTGAAAAATATTAGTTAGAAAATAATTATCTTACTATCTGAAAAATGTAAATATTTTTTATTTTATCCTAAGGTGTGACTAAAGGCTTTTATTATTAAAAAGTGTTGGGTTGGTGGGTCATGAGGTGGTAGCATCTGATAGTGACAGGGTATGAAGTGAATATAGGCCCCCCCCATGGCCGTTAGGCAAATTTTAACAACAGCAAGTTATTGCAATGCAAAATGAACTTGCATCTTGCTGTGCGCTGTAGGGGCACCCCTTGTGGGTGCCCGCTGAGTTAATTGAAAGAGTAGAATATCATTATTTGTATATTAATTGTCATCAACAGGTAAGTTCCTGTAGTTTAAGTTGATTAAGCCGGGCACCCACAAGGGGTGCCCCTACAGTTCGAGATAGGCTATAAGTTTTTTTTACAATGCAATACCAATACATTATCCGAATTAGCCAGAAGGTTATGGCACCCCCCTGTGGGTGCCCGACTGAACCTATAAAAACCTTTTAAATATAAATATTAACAATATAACAAATGACCACTACCCACAATTTTTGACTAAAAAATACTCCACTCAGGCAAAAGATCCATGCTGTATATATTAATTGTTTTTCTCGCAATCGCTCATAACGCCATGGCAGGAGAGCTGACCGCCGAAATATCAAAAATACCCTTGGAAATATCCTTTGCTCAGGGTAATGGTGGCTCCATAATAGCAACGGATGTGGATAATAACGGCAGCTACGACCTGATAGTGACCGAGCGGGGATATATCGGGGCTTATGCTACAAATGGCAAACTGCTCTGGTCGCGGCGACTGGACATCAGGCTGAGTGAACATGCAGAGATTCACGGCTTACCAGGCCTGCATGGGCCGGGGGTACAAGCGGGGGACATTAATGGTGACGGGAAAATCGAAGTACTGTTTTTAGACCAGGAAAGCAGAGTTCGAGTATTGCGGGGTGATACCGGCCAGGATTTATGGTCGATTAAATTAGAGCCGCCCTCTGGTGCTAAACAGTGGGAGCATTTGGTTATCGCCAACTTTCGTGGCAAAGGGGATAGAGATTTATTACTGCAAGCCACCAATAAAATGGGCTACCGCATGGGAAGATATATTGGAGCCTATAGCCTAGAATCATTACAGGCTGGCAAGAGGGTACCTCTTTGGCAACGGGATGATTTCGGGGCATGCGCCCATAGCGGGGCCAGAGTGGCAGACCTGGATGGTGATGGTCGGGATGAAGTCCTCGGGGCAACCATCCTGAGCCCAGAGGGAAATATTTTGGTTAAGGTAGATATACAAGGACACCTGGACAGTTTAACGGTTGCGGATGTACGTTCGGATTTTCCCGGTCTGGAGGTGGTGATGCTGGAAGAGGGGATATTGAACCGAATTTTCTTGGTGGGGCATGGTGGGGTTATCTGGAATACCGCCCATAAAAAACGACTGGAACCGCAAAACAGCGTGGTGGGGCACTTCACAAACGAAAGGACCAATATGCAGATCTGGTGTCGCAGTCGACAAAACACCTACCAAACCCCTTTTGTGTTCAACGGCTACGGTCATTTATTCGCCGAATATATCATGAATGATGTTATCCCCCCTGACTGGAGCACCACGGGCATTGAAGAGATCAGCCCAATCCATTGGACCGGTAAAAAACATCACTTGGCCTGTGCCAAGGAGCGTCATAAAGCTGATGATGTAACTATTTTTGACCCCATCAGCGGTAGATTTATGCTACGTATTCATGAAAAGGCTTCCCGCCTTTATGTGGCCGACATTTTAGGAGATTGGCGAGAAGAAATCATCGTGGCCAATGAAAACCAACTCCACATCTACTCCAATCCTCAAATAAATCCTCGACCAGGCCAACCTCCACTGTGGTCTCAACCCCACTACCGCCGTAGTAAAATGACTTGGAATTATTATAATCCTTGATATCATTTTTGCACGATTTCAGTGCTAAGCGAATCCATTGTGAATCCGGCCTGATCGCACCCAGACGTGGTGGTACTGGTGAATGCTTACCGCGTGGAAATGGAGGGTATTTACTGATCTTTCATCTCTTAGTGTCCATCTCCCAAGGTAAATGACTCACCATTTTCGATATCACCGTTTACAATGTTTTTGCGGTCAAAAGGTTCATCCGGTGAGTAAACGGTATCCCCAATTCTTATCTGCTTCATTCCTTTAATGGACCCTGTGAAGATATTTTTCTCTTTGATGCCTGCTTGTTGCAGCTCGGTGACTCGTTTGCTCAGCTCGCTGAAAAAGGTTTGGTCCTTACTCAGCTCCAATAATTTTTCAGCGACTTTTGTTTCCATTTCCGGTTGTTGAGCTTTCGTTTCTATCTCAGGGATCTCTTTGATAAAAGAGGGGCGGATCCATTGCCAAAACTTGCTTAAAACTTCTTCCTTGGCCATTTTGGCTGTTTTACTTCCCGCCGCACTCTTGAGTATATAGCCGAGAGCAGTAGTGAAAAACGTACTAATAGGTTCCATATCCATCCCCCTTTTTATTTCGTTAGTTTTTCTTTTATAGATTGGTAGTTATTGGTTACAGTTTTAATATTTGGATGTCCCTCCGGCAACACCTTGCGCAAAATAGTGAGCGACTTTTCCGATAACTTCAATGCCTCCTCATAATCCCCAAGGTCTTCGAGCACTAATGCCAAATTCGAATAACTCCTCGCCGTTGAGGGATGGTCATTGCCAAAGTTTTTCTCATCAGAAGCCATGGCTTTTTGCAAGAGATTTTTCGCCCCCTCATAATCACCAAGGTCTTGGAGCACTAATGCCAAATTCGAATAACGAACCGCCGTTGTGGGATGGTCATTGCCAAAGTTTTTCTCATCAGAAGCCATGGCTTTTTGCAAGAGATTTTTCGCCCCCTCATAATCCCCAAGGTTTTGGAGCACAATTGCCAAATTATTTTGTAATTTCACAATGGGGGGTTCAGTACTGTTGGGGAATAGATCCAACACGGATTTGCCAAAGGGAATCCAGGGGAAGTTATCCACCGGATTTTCACTGGTTTCATCAAGGTATAATTTTTCGCTTATGTTGTTTATAAACGGTTCCATCTCGGTAAAGGATATTGTTTGTCGCAGCTTGATAACCTCGCCGATTATGCGGTGCATTTTATAGCTATCTCTGGCGCTGTTTTTCAATAACCAGCCTTTACCACTTAACTCTTCAATGGTTTCTGAAAATATATCTTCTTTGTCATGTTCTGCTGGGCTGAGCAACTCCTGGAGTAGATCGAATTCATGGAATTCAGGTGGCAGACAGGTAAATTGCCGCAGCATCCATAATGCGGGGTCGGAAAGGGAGCTGATCTTGAAAATAGAGCATAAATAGGAGGTAACACGGCCTATTTTATCTCCTTTGTGGTCGATGTAAACATTGGCTTTTAAATCATCCTTAATGGCACCATTCAAGGAGGTGAGGGGAGTGCGTTGTAGTTGGGCTGTTTTTGCCAGAATTCAATGGTCAAGGTGTGAA
>JAOTSI010000278.1 GCA_029865005.1 Desulfobulbaceae bacterium | reverse complement strand
AAATTCTCGCCAAAAAAGAGAACGTTCACGGGATTCAACAACTCTTTGCCCAAGAGGAAACTCACAAGACACAATAATACACAGAAATAAGATAAATTGCCTTATGCGGCAATTACTTTATCAACATCACTTTCCCGCACATTATCAGTAATCGTCACCTTACCGATTTCCGTGGGCAACACATAGAATACTTTCCCGCCCACCGTCTTTTTATCGGTCTTAAGATAACCCTTTATTTGATCAGGGTCCATTCCGTCAGGTATAGCGCTTGGCATGCCATAATCTTTTATTATTTTTTCAATACGTAGCGCTGCCTCTTTCGACAACAAGCCGGAATATACGGCCAAATCGGCAACAGCCCGCATACCGATGGCAATAGCCAAACCATGAATAAGTCGATAACCCGATGCAGCCTCCACAGCATGCCCGATGGTATGACCGAAGTTGAGAATACGCCTCAAACCACCTTCCCGCTCATCCTGTTCAACAACTGAGGCCTTAATCTCGCAACAACGAGCCACCACCTTAATGATAACTTCGTCATCAAGGGCTAATATCTCGTCTTTTTTATCAGCCAAGTAATCGAAGAAATCAGCATCCACAATAACTCCGTATTTGATCACTTCGGCCAATCCACCCAAGATCTCTTCCTTAGGAAGCGTTTGCAACACCGCCGGATCAATATAAACTACTCCCGGCTGATAAAAACAGCCCACCAGATTCTTTCCTTCCGGAATATCTACCCCAGTTTTACCACCAACCGAACTATCTACTTGAGCAAGCAGAGTTGTGGGAATCTGGACAAAGGGAATACCCCGCATATATACTGCTGCGAGAAAACCGGTTATATCTCCGGTTACTCCGCCGCCAAGGGCAATGAGCCCGTCTTTGCGATCAAAACCTTGTTGCGCAAGTTTACTGGCCAAACCAGCTATGGTTTGTAAATGTTTATTTTCTTCGCCATGGGGAAAGGTGATCAGTTCGGCTTCCACTCCGGCATCAGCCAAGGATTTCATGAGCATCTCACCATAAAGCCCTGCTACGGTGTCATCACTGACTACGGCCCATCGTTTAGCGATATTTCTTTTCTTAAGATCACTACCGATTTCAACCATCAAACCTTTCTTAATCAGGATAGGATAACTCCTTTCACCCAAACCGACCTGCACCACGGTACCCATCACAGCCTCATATTTTTATAATTTATTCAACTTAAACCCTTAAAACAAAAAAAGGAGATACCTCCTAAACGGGGAGGCATCTCCTTGCAACAGTCGTCCTGTTGAGAGCGAAAGCTAATTACATGGAATCGCCAGAAGCGGCACCTTGCATTTTAACCTCAACTTTCTCAGTAAGTCCTTCATAGTACTCACGAAGAAGAACCAGAACTTCCTCACGACCGAAGTGGTCAGGAATCTCAGCTCCATCAGAAAGAGCTTTACGCAGTTTGGTTCCAGAAAGGATAACGCGAGAAGCTTTATCATGAGGACATGTACGCAGAGAAGACATACCGTCACACTCTGAGCAATAGAAGGTCCAATCAATTTTCATGGGCTTGCAAAGAAGATCTTTGGCTGCGTTTCCGGTGCTAGGAATACGATCAAAGATGTCTTGAGCCTCGAATAGACCGTAGAAGTCACCAACACCAGCGTGATCACGACCGATCAGCATGTTGTTAACTCCGTAGTTCTGACGGAAGGTAGCGTGAAGCAGACCTTCACGAGGACCGGCGTAACGCATATCAAGAGGATAACCAGCTTGAATAACGTTCTCTTTTACGAAGTGATGCTCAACCAAGGTGTCAATAGCTCTAACGCGAACGTCTGCTGGGATATCACCTGGCTTGAGGTTACCGATCAAGGAGTGAATCAAAACGCCGTCACATACTTCGATGGCGATTTTTGCCAAGAACTCATGGGAGCGATGCATGGGGTTACGCAACTGCAGTGCAGCAACGTTAGCCCAACCACGCTCGTCAAACATACGACGAGTTTGAGCAGGGGTCAAATAAACACCAGGATACTCTGCAGGATACTCACCCTCGGAGAGAACCTTAACAGGTCCAGCCAAGTTGAATTCTTTTTGAGCCAAAACCATCTGTACACCAGGATGATCTTCTTTAGCTACTTTCCAGAATACGTCATCAGCAGACTCTTCGCCTTCGCCTTTGAAAACTTTCTCGCATTCCCAGGTTTTGTCTTCGTCGCTCATGGCGTATTTTTCAACAACCTTCATGGTTGCATATACTTCACCGTCACGCTCCAAGGCAATCTCGTCACCCTCGTTGATCGCGTCAGCATCAGCTTTATCTACGTCCAGGGTTATCGGTACCGGCCAGAAGGTTCCGTCTGCCATCTGAAAGTTTTCACAAACGCCTTTCCAGTCAGCGCGGGTCATGAAACCATCAAGCGGAGAGAATCCGCCGATGCCCATCATGATCAGGTCACCTTTTGCTCTACCGGAGATTTGAATTTTTTTCAAACCTTTTGCTTTTTCTACTTCAGCTTCAAGCTCAGATCCGCTGAGTAAAGAGCAAACAAGACCTCTTCCGCCATGGGGTGGTACCAATTTTGAGAACATAATTTTTCCCTCTCTCGTTAAATTGCCTAAATTTATATTCAACCAACATGTTAACTAACCGAAATATAAAACTTTTCGGTCTTTTTTTCTATCATTTTCACTAGGAATAAAACTGAATCGTGATTCAGAAATTCACTGTTATATATAGATCTCTCCCTAAAGATGTCAAGGAAAAAAACCTTTAACCAAAGATTTCATAACTTGTCGACTTATTTTTTAACTCTAAATCAACTCATCCTTCAATTTGTTTTCACCCCTCCCCCTACCTTTGTACGTTGCACCTAGTTTGCCAAAATAACGCAACCGTAAAGCATTACTGACCACAGTTACCGAAGAGAGGGCCATAGCACCACCAGCAATCATCGGGCTCAAAGGTGGTCCACCAAAAATATATGGTAGTCCTGCCGCCACCGGTATTCCCATCACATTATAAGCAAAGGCCCAAAAAAGATTCTGGCGAATATTGCGCATAACCGCCCGGCTCAAACCAAGGGCAGTCACCACTCCCAAGGGATTGCCACTCATCACCACCATATCTCCCGACTCAACCGCCGTATCTGCCCCGGTGCCCATAGCAATCCCCACATCCGCCTCCGCCAATGCAGGTGAATCGTTTATCCCATCCCCCACCATAGCGACCAACTTTCCTTGATCACGTAATTTTTTAATGACCGCCGCTTTTTCAGCTGGCATCACTTGGGCCATGACGTTTTCAATTCCAGCTCGCTGGGCCATTGCATGCGCAGTTTCACGATTATCTCCAGTCAACATAATGACTGAAATTCCCATCTGCTGTAATTTTGTCACGGCCAAAGGCGCATCTTCTTTTAAAGTATCAGCTACAGCTAACAGGGCCGCCGGTTGAGCATCAATGGACATATACAATACGGTTTTGCCGTTTTCAGAAAGCAGTCTCGCCTTTTCATGTATCTCCTCATTGATATCACGCCCTATTTCTTGCTCAATATGCAGCCTATTGCCGATGACCACTTTTAATCCTTGCACCAGCCCACTGATTCCTCTGCCGGGTACCACTTGCAAATCATCAGGTTTTTCCGGACTCAAACCTTTGCGTTGTGCAGCCACCACCACGGCCTCAGCCAAAGGATGTTCCGATCCGAACTCGACTGCCGCAGCCAATAACAACAATTTTTCTTCTGTAAAGTTAAGATCAATAATTACACAATCAGTGAGTTGCGGCTTACCGTTGGTGAGTGTACCGGTTTTATCAAAGACAACGGTACTCACCTTCTCGGCCAACTCCAAAGAACCGCCACTCTTAATGAGCACCCCCAATTCCGCCCCCCTCCCCGTCCCAGCCATAATAGCAGTGGGCGTGGCAAGCCCCAGGGCACATGGACAAGCTATGACCAAAACAGATACCAAAAAACGCAGGGCCAGCGAATGACTGACATCACCAACAAAATACCATGCCAAACCGGTCAGCACGGCAACGGCGATCACCACGGGTACAAAATATAGACTCACCCGATCAGCCAAGGCTGCAATTGGAGCTTTAGATCCCTGAGCGCTACGAACCAAATCTGTAATTCTGGCCACCATGGTATCGGTTCCCACCCTGGTGGCCTTCATGGTCAAAACACCATTGATATTTAAGGTACCGCCGGTCACCGATGAACCATCATTTTTAGTAACCGGCATACTCTCCCCGGTCAACATCGACTCATCCACCGTGGAATTCCCATCGGTCACCTCACCGTCAACTGCGATTCGCTCCCCCGGCCGCACAAGCAGAAAATCTCCAACCTCCACCTCATCAACAGCAATTACTCTCTGCTCCTTCCCATTAACAAGTGTCACCGTATCTGGAGTCAGACGCATAAGCGCCCCCATGGCATCAGAAGCTCGCATTTTCGATTTGGCCTCCAAATATTTCCCTAAAGAAACCATGGCAATCAGTACTCCAGCCGATTCAAAATAGAGATCAGCCAATGGACCACCCGCCACCATTTCCATAACATTCCAGACCGAAAAAACAAATGCTGCCCCTGTCCCCAAAGCAATGAGAGTATCCATATTCGGAATACCACGCAAAAGGGCCGGAATACCAATTTGATAAAAGCTTCGACCCCGCCACATAATTATCAGGGCCAACCCTCCCTGCAGGGCTGCGAAACGAAGGGGATAGAGCTCCGGCATTAACATTTGCGGCAAGCTCAGACCTACCATATGCCCCATGGCGATATAAAGTAGCAATATGGCAGGAAATAACATAACCAGGAGATTTCTTTTTTGCTGAACCAGACGAATACGAGTTTCCTCACGAAGCTTATCCCCTCCCAACCCCCTATCCTCAAGAGGCACAGTCTGAAAACCGAGACCTTCAATGGTTTCTCTAATTCTCCTACGAGATATTTGCCCTGGATTAAATACAAAAACACCGGTTTCAGTGGCCAAATTCACTTGAACCGAAACGACCCCCGACATCTCTCCAACCACCTTCTCAATTCGAGTTGAACAGGCAGCACAGTGCATATTTTTCAGCCCCAGCTCCAGCTGAACTTCGGCTGCTACCTCGTCCACTCGCATCTCAAAACCAAGTCGACCTATTGCCTCGCCAATTTGACTCAAATCCACCCTTGCCGAATCCCAGCTAAGATGCATGAACTCCGCCGCCAAATTCACCGTTACCCCATCCACCCCCTCAATGGCGGAAACCGTCTTTTCAATACGACTCGAACAAGCAGCACAGTACATTCCAAGAATTGGTATTTGCTTATGTGATATTTTCATGACTTATTCATTTAATATGATAATTTCTATCTTACCTAACATTGATCTTAGCATTAATCCCAATAGCACTCTCAGGATACCACATTTCGTTTACCACCCATAAAGACCGGAGGTAAATATATCTACTTAGCTTATAAAAACAATTAGTTACTTACCACCAAAGACATCATAATGATCCATATATTGCAAACTGGCAGCTATAAATGAAATCCGGGTTCAAGAGCAGATAACAGTTGTAAGTTGATCGTTAACCAACACGGTATCGATGAAGGTGGGTGAAAATACCTAGATGAACCCAGAGATTCTCTTTTAAGTTTTTAAGTCAATAAAATAGACAGCCCACTCTTCCTCTCATCGTCTGTATCCAAAAAGTTAATAATATGAGAAATTACCACCAGGGCACCATCCCCCCCTAGTCAAATCACATACTATTTTTTAGATAATATGCCATTAAAGACACCCCTTTTTTGTGTAAAAAATACCCAAAAAAGGGGTGTCTTTTATGTTTACTCGAACGAATAAGGTTAGATTGTGTGAGCGCAGCGAACCACAATCTAACCGTTTGTTGGACGAGCCCGGTCTTCATATAATACAGAAAATAGCTTTTTGGGACGGAGTACCCTGATCAGGTTTTAAAGGGGCAGGTTGAAACTTCCATAGATAGATTCGATCATATTTATTGGCATTTCAAATAATATAAGGGAAAAATAAACAAAATTGCCGTTTTTTAGACGCACTTCTCCATTACCGAGTGAATCGATTTTTAAAAATTATATTCTAGTATCTGGCTACATAACACGCATACTCCCAAACACTTATTCTATATAGCTGACTGTTGCTATATATGGTTTACGTATTCTCGTCATGAGGATTTCCATGGTCGCCTTACATGCCGGACAAATA
>JAOTSI010000277.1 GCA_029865005.1 Desulfobulbaceae bacterium | reverse complement strand
AACGAATGAAATAGGAAAAGCAGTTCAATCGGCGAGTTGAAATGAACCGGGCGTTGAATGAACTAAGAATTGAAATTGAGAGTCTTAAATGCTGATATATGTCAGCCTGAAATAGAGGAATGAAAGGTGGAAAAGTTAAAAATGCATAGCCCGAATTTTACCGAAGAGAATATTGCTAAGCTTGCGGTTTTATTTCCAGGGTGTGTAACAGAGTCAACGGATGAATCTGGGAAGCTGACAAAGGCGATTGACTTTGACCAGCTCAGACAGGAGCTCTCTACTCATATCGTGGAAGGGCCTCAAGAACGCTACCACCTGAACTGGCCTGGAAAACGGGAAGCACTGCTTACTGCGAATGCACCGATTGCTAAGACTCTACGTCCTTGCCGTGAAGAGAGTGTTGATTTTGATAGTACCGAAAATCTTTTTATTGAAGGCGATAATCTCGATGCTCTGAAACTGCTGCAGGAGACATATTTAGGCAAGGTTAAAATGATCTACATTGACCCCCCATATAATACTGGGAACGATTTTATTTACGCAGATAATTTTTCAGAATCTACAAAGGAATATTTGCTGAATTCTGGACAAAAGGATGAAATAGGTAATCGGTTAGTGGCAAACACTGATTCTAACGGTAGATTTCATTCGGATTGGCTTAGTATGATGTATTCTCGGCTTAAATTGGCCAGAAATCTACTTAGAGATGACGGTGTAATTTTTATCAGTATAGATGACGGAGAGCAGGCAAATTTAAAAAGGATGTGCGATGAAATTTTTGGTGAGGAGAATTTTGTTGCGAATGCTGTCTGGCAAAAAGCATATGTGGCGAATATGACGGCTAGACATATATCTAATACACATGACCACATTTTGATTTTTACAAGAAATTTTTTAGAGCTTAAGTTAGGTCGTTTCCCTCGTACTGAAGAGCAAATTGCTAAATTTAAAAATCCAGATGGAGATAGCAGGGGTCCATGGAAAGCAGAAAATCTTTCGGCAGGCAAGTTTTATGCTGCAGGGCAGTTTGAAATAATTACACCAAAAGGGCGGTCTATATACCCTCCCCCGGGACGTTATTGGCGGTGCAATGAAGAAGTATATCAAAACTGGGAGAGCGAAGGGCGTATTTGGTTTGGGAAAAATGGAGATGGGCGGCCTATGTTGAAAAAATATCTTTCAGAAATACAAGATGGATTAACTCCTGACACATGGTGGGGGCATAACGATTTTGGGAGTAATAAAGCAGCAAGTACCAAGTTGAAAGAACTTTTTGTAAAAAAACCATATTTTGACACCCCAAAACCGACAACTTTGTTGAAAAAGATTATTCATCTTAGTGGTGATAATTGCGGGATATTTCTTGATTTCTTTGCTGGTTCTTCAACCACTGCCCATGCGGTAATGCAATTCAATGCTGAAGACAACGGCACCCGAAAATTCATAATGGTGCAGCTCCCAGAAGATTGTGATGAAAAGTCCCAAGCGTTTAAGGATGGATATAAAAACATAGCGGATATCAGCAAAGAACGTATCCGTCGAGCCGGTAAGAAAATCAAAAGTGAAAGTCCTATAACTACTCAAGAGTTAGATGTCGGCTTCCGTGTTCTCAAAGTAGACTCCAGCAATATGGCTGACATCTACTACCCTCCCGATTCTCTCGAACAAAAACAACTCAGCCTCCTGACAGATAACATTAAAGATGATCGCAGCTCAGAAGACCTTTTATTCCAGGTTCTGTTGGACTGGGGTGTAGATTTGACATTACCAATCAGCAAAGAGACCATTGAAGATCGTGAGGTGTTCTTTGTCGATAACAATGCACTAGCAGCTTGCTTTGTCAAGAACGGCCAGATTACCGAAGATTTCTGCAAGGTACTTGCCCAGCGGCAACCTCTTCGAGTGGTGTTCCGCGATTCAGGATTTAAAAATGACAGTGTGAAAATAAATGTCGAGCAGATTTTTAAACTGATGTCGCCCCATACCGAGGTGAAGTGCATATGAGTAGCCTCGAAAACCATGGGATTGGCGAGATTCTGGTTTATCAGACAGAGGGCGGCCGGGTAAAGCTCAATGTACGCCTTGAGGAGGAAACCGTCTGGCTGACGCAGCCTCTTATGGCCGAGCTTTTTCAAACAACCCAGCAAAACATAAGTCAGCATATTTTAAATATTTACGAGGAAGGAGAGCTGACAGAAGAGGCAACTCACAAGAAATTCTTGTCGGTTCGTCAAGAGGGAAAACGGCAGGTCCAACGCAATCTTGATTTTTACAACCTCGATATGATTATTTCCGTCGGCTATCGGGTGAAAAGTGGTGTTGCCACCAGGTTCCGCATTTGGGCAACCCAGCAGCTGACCGAGTTTATACGTAAGGGATTTGTCCTTGATGACGAGCGCTTAAAAGAACCGGAAGGGGGCCGATATTTTGAAGAGTTACTTGCCCGCATCCGGGATATTCGCAGCTCGGAAAAGATTTTCTGGCGTAAGGTACTTGATATTTATGCCACCAGTATCGATTACGACCCCAAGTCGGAAACGTCCAAACTGTTTTTCAAACAGGTGCAGAACAAGATGCACTGGGCAGCACATGGACATACTGCGGCAGAGCTCATTTGTCAACGGGCGGATGCAGAGCAACCCAATATGGGCGTTACCAATTATCCGGGCTCCAAACTTCTTAAACGTGATGTGGAGGTTGCCAAGAACTATCTCTCGGAGGATGAACTGAACATCCTCAACCGGATCGTGACTGCATATCTTGAAATGGCGGAACTGCAAGCACTGAACCGTAACCCCATGACAATGCGCGATTGGACCCAGCGTCTGCATCAATTCCTGACCATGACCGGCAGAGACCTGCTGACCCATGCAGGAGCAATCAGCCACGAGTCTGCCATGGTGAAAGCCCACGCAGAGTACGAAAAATTTCGATGCAAGCAACTGGAAGAACCCACGGACGTGGAGAAGCATTTCATTAAGGTAGAGCAGGAGCTGAAACAAATAGAAGCCACAAACAAGAAGGGGGGCTGTTCATGAAACTGAAATTTAAGAAACAAGCCTACCAGACACGCGCTGTGGATTCGGTGGTGAATTGTTTTAAAGGCCAACCCAATATGGCAGGGATCAGCTACCGTATTGATCCAGGGCTAACAAAAGCCGACCCGCAAGGTTATCGGTTTACACAAATGTTTGAAGAATCCGGCTTTAAGAATAGTGGACTTGCCCTAACCGAACAACAGGTTCTCGACAATATCCAGCAGATTCAACGATTCCAGAATCTCCCGCAGTCAGCTGGTTTGGTGAAAAACAAAATCTCGCCCGTGAACCTCGATATAGAGATGGAAACCGGGACCGGTAAAACTTATTGCTATATCAAGACCATCTTTGAGATGAACAAGCAATTCGGCTGGACCAAGTTTATCATTGTGGTTCCGAGCATTGCCATTCGCGAAGGTGTGTATAAATCATTGGAGATTACGGCGGAGCATTTCCAGGAGACTTTCCATAAAAAAGCCAAGTATTTCATCTATAATTCCAAGCAGCTTCACAATCTTGAGAGCTTTTCCTCTGATGCCGGCGTAAATGTCATGGTGATAAATGTTCAGGCATTCAACGCCAGAGGCAAAGATGCAAGGCGCATATATGAAGAACTTGATGATTTTCAGAGCCGTCGCCCAATCGATGTGATTAAAGCCAATCAGCCCATACTGATCCTGGATGAACCGCAAAAGATGGAAGGCGCAAAAACCCTGGACTCTCTGAAAGAATTTAATCCACTGTTTATTTTGCGCTATTCTGCAACCCATAAGACGCAGCACAACAAGGTACACCGGCTTGATGCTTTGGATGCATACAACCAGAAACTGGTAAAGAAAATTTCAGTTCGAGGCATCTCTGTTAAAGGCCTTTCCGGCACCAATGCCTATCTCTATCTAGAATCGATTGAAATTTCCAAGCAGAGCCCGGTGGCGCGCATCGAGGTCGAAGCTAGGCAATCGCACGGGATTAAACGGATAATTCGAAAGCTCAAAAAGGGAGATAATCTTTTTGATCTCTCTGGTGAGCTGGACCAGTATAAAGGTTTTGTGGTTGCAGATATCAATGCTGTCAGTGACACGGTGGAGTTTACCAACGGTCAGCAGTTGCAGGCTGGAGAAGCAACTGGGGATGTCAATGAAACCACCTTGAGACGAATCCAAATACGTGAGGCTATTAAGGCCCATTTTGAGAAGGAAAGGGTTCTTTTCCAGCAGGGAATAAAAGTTCTTACTCTGTTTTTATTGATGAAGTGGCTAAATATCGTGTTTACACCGAAGCTGGAGAAGTAGGTGGAGAGTATGCCAAGATTTTCGAGGAGGAGTACGCGGATATTCTGCGAGGACTCAAGCAGGATCTGTTCATGCCTGAAGGGTTCAAAAAGTATCTGGATGGTATCCCTGTTGACCGTACCCACAACGGTTACTTTTCGATAGATAAGAAAAGTAAACGACTTGTTGATCCGAAAATGAATAAAACGGAAAAGAGGAGAGGAGAAGCAAATGATGTGGATGCCTATGACCTGATTTTAAGGGATAAAGAACGCCTTCTTTCCTTTACGGAACCGACCAGATTTATTTTTTCCCATTCAGCTCTTCGGGAAGGCTGGGATAATCCGAACGTCTTCGTAATCTGTACCCTGAAACATAGTGACAACACTATCTCCCGCAGGCAGGAGGTTGGACGCGGGCTCCGTATTGCTGTCAACCAGCAGGGTGATAGGCAGGATGATCCGGCAACAGTACACCAGACCAATGTCCTCACCGTTATTGCCAGTGAAAGTTACCGGGATTTTGTTAGCGCACTCCAGAAGGATATTAGCGAGTCACTTTCTGAACGTCCACGTGTCGCTGATGTGAAATATTTTACAGGGAAGAGTTTGCATACCCCTGCCGGCGTGGTGGAGGTCAGCCTGGAAATGGCAGAAGGGATAGAATTTTACCTTATCCAAAATGGATACGTAGACCGTAAAAAGAATATTGTAGAGAAGTTTCATGAAGCTGTCAGAAATGGCGATCTTGCGGATCTGCCGGAAGATTTAACACCCTACAAGGAACCGATCTTTCAGCTCATCGAAAGTATCTATAGTGACGCGCAACTTCCTGAAATCGAAGATGATCGTGGCTCCAAAACAAACCCGTTGAATGCCAATTTTGAGAAAAAGGAATTCAAGGAGTTGTGGAATAGAATAAATCGCAAGGCAGCATACAGTGTGCATTTTGATAGTTCAGAGCTTGTCGAGAAATGCATCCGGACCTTGAATATGCAGCTCAGGGTAAGCCCGCTGCAATATACTATTCAACGGGGAGAACAGGCGGATGGAATCAGCTATGATCAAATGAAATCAGGTGATAGTTTTAAGGTTAGAGAAACATCTACTCAATACAACGGACATTCCGTCCATTCAGCGGTAAAGTATGATCTCATAGGCAAAGTAGCTGAAAATGTACAACTGACAAGGCGAACAGTAACTGAAATCCTGGTAGGTCTTGAAAAAACGGTGTTTGCTCAATTTAAAACCAATCCTGAAAATTTTATTTCTGAAGCTTCACGACTGATTCAGGAACAGAAAGCCACCGTTATCATAGAACACTTAACCTACGATGCGAGTACTGAAACCCACAATATAGATATCTTTACGGGTAGTCAGAGTAAACAGGATTTCAGTAAGGCTGGAGACCCGCTCAAAAACCATATCTATGACTATGTCATTACTGATTCAAAAATAGAGCGCACCTTCGTCCAGGAACTGGATACCAGCTCGGAAGTAGTTGTTTACGCAAAACTACCCAAAGGTTTTTTCATTCCAACGCCGGTAGGGAACTATAACCCTGACTGGGCAATCTCCTTTAAGGAAGGAATGGTCAAGCATGTCTACTTTGTTGCTGAAACAAAGGGTTCAATGTCCACCATGGAGCTTCGAGAAATTGAAAAAACAAAGATCGAGTGTGCGCGGAAATTTTTTGCTGAGATAAACCGCAAGGTAAATCCGAATAATGTGAAATATGACGTTGTTAATAGCTTTGGAAAACTGATGGAGCTTGTTGGAGCTGGAACCGTTACACCTGCTGGTAAAGGAACTTGCGGATGAGAATCTAGCTAATACATTGTAATAATATTTAATATCTCGCTGGCGTAGGAGCAGGGATATGAACCTTGGGCTGTGTTACCCTCCGAGAAAGGTATGAGACGCAATTGACTA
>JAOTSI010000276.1 GCA_029865005.1 Desulfobulbaceae bacterium | reverse complement strand
TAACATATCCGTGTACGAACAAAAGAAACCAAAGATGACTAAAGACGTTATCGATTTGGGAGTAAAACTTTATTTCACGAACTATTAGCACGAAACAATTCGTACCCGGTCACGGAGTTCATAACTAGGTGATTTAATAACCCCCGAGATAGTAAACAGTCACAGTTGCCTCAAATTTATGCGGTTACCCCTGCTCGCTATATCCCATATCTACACAGACAGGTATAACCGTAATAAGATGAAGCACCTGTGACCATTTACAACAATTAACAATTCTACTAACTCCCTCAACCGCTATAATATTTATCCATCAAATCCTCGCCCAATTTTTCTAGGGCGGCGACTGTTTCGCCATCCTCCTCCAGGGTATTGATCCCTACACTTTCAACGGTGGCTTGTGGGCCGTGGATCATTTTGAGGCCGGAAACTTGACACTGGATACCGGTGGTACATTTCACACAGGGCACATTGCCTTTAATCGAAACCCCACCCATATACTTCATTCCCTCTTCCATCATATAATATTGAATGGCATTGAGTCCGTTTTCGCAGGCTGGAGGCATTCCCGGTTGACCGGCCGGGATGGCACAGGTAACCACTGCGGCCCCTAACTTGCCGGTCATCAAGCCATGGCGATGACGCAAGGGGTAGAGACGTTCCATAAAGGCCTTGGTTCGGCTATCCAAGGTTGAATACGAGGTATAACCGCCAATGATTATAATATCTGCCTTAAAGGCCTTTTCCGCCAGGATGACCCCGTCGTCCTTGATAACGCAAGTATTTGTCTCAACACAGCCCAGACAACCATTACATGGCGCGATGGTATAATCACTTAACTTAATGAACTCCATCTTGATAGCACCAATTCCCGCCATGACCATTTTTACGGCTCGATCGGTGTTACTATCTTTAATTGGAGAACCTGATACGGCTAAAACTTTCATTCCTTTACTCCCGGAAAAACAACATTAATCATTTTAATAATTATAAACTTAAACTTACCAGAACAAATAGTTGTCGATAGCCCTGATTGTCGTCTATAAAACATTCACCCTGAAAAAACCTGCAACATCCTCTATAGTGATTCTAGCCTAGATCAAAACTTTGACCACCACCTTGCGCACCGCCACAGCCGGTTCGCCGAGGCAAGGCATATGCAAGTCTTGCGGATAAAGGATAGCGAACATCCCAGCACTAACACGAACAAAAGTCGCCTCGCCGCGATAGAGGGCAAAGTCTTCATCCTTATCATATTGCTTAAAAGGTGTCTGCCCCTGAAGCGGCGCATAGCCGATTAGCTCAGAACCAGAAACAATATACTGAACATCAATATATTGACGATGCCCTTCCAGCTCCACCTCGGTGCAGGGGATTGTCTGGTAATCGTTGACGATGGCAAAAAGCCGCTCTTCATCAATGAGATGTTTACCAATGGCCATGCTGGTAAAATCGGTGGTCTTAATATAGTCAAGAGCATTGGCAATGCGCGGGCCAAGGGAACCATAGCGAGAAGCATTTTCAAGTGTATCAATAATCATAGGTATATTCCTGATAGTGGGTATTATTTTATTGATTAAATAGCAGGAGACTTACCCCAAGCAGGTGATAGAGTGCAAGGTTGAATTTTTGTCCCAGGTTATCTCATTAAAAACCAAATGTGGATTTATCTCTTTATCCAATGAACTATCGCACAACATACGAAACATACACCAATCAGGCAATTGATGACTTTTATTTGAGCTAGTCACAAATACATAAGTTAAACGTAGTTACCGATAGTTGCGATAGCCCATCTATGGGGACAGCACCAAACACTGGCCCCTATTTTCCAACCATCGGCTAATAACCCCGTCGAGCCTATCTCCTAAAATTGGACCTTCATGATGTTTACTTTTCCACTACTTGCAAAAAGGAAGAACAGCGACTAACCGACTGGCATGACAATTAAAAATCAACATGTAGACCATTTATCAAAACTGACTGACTTGTAGCTAATAAGAAGGGCGATCACAAGGATCGCCCCTACGTAGTCAAACAAGGTTGAGTTTTATTAGAATTAACTCATTTGCAATCTCACTATAAGCCAGTAACTATTCAACCTGTGTGTAGAAAAAAATTACCTACCCATAGAGCATTAAACGTCATAATCAAGATAACTAGTTACTATACCTAAATAATCTAACTCACCCAATATCATATATAACGTAAATCAGATAAGAAGAAGACTCTCCTGGTGAAGTACTCGTTTTGTTTCCAATAGAGTATGGTACAGGTCTATGGCCACGGGATCGCCAGAGGCCTCAATTAATTTTCGATCTGATTTTGTATCCAGCGTTTTCCCAAACCTCATCAGCAACTCATTTATATTATCCGGAATATACATAGTTAGAGAGTTGCCCACTCTGTTTTTTGCCAGCAGATAGTTTTTGATACCCACTATATCGTAATCAGCAAACAGAACATATGAGGGAGCACGATTCATCTCCGTTAACCAATCCAAAAAGGCCCTGGAAAGCCAACCGCTGTAGTAAATGAGACTTCCTTGAAAACCAAGTTTATCAAAATATTGCCTGGCATATATAAGAAGGTCAAGATTTTCTACCAGTCCTACGGGTTGGCTGGTATGCCATTGATCACCTGGCTTAACCAGTATTGAACCGATACCATACCTGGAGACCTGGTCAGCAAGATCAAGAGTGTTTTCACCTTCCGACCATTCTGAAGGACCAGCAGTAGACATTATAAGCAGCATATTGTCATCATGCCCTTTGTGGGCATCGCCATGGAGCGCAACCGCCTTCGCTTTTGGCGACAACTCGCTTAGATCACCGTGATACCCCGTGCTCTCTATAAGAACACCAATAATATCTTCGTCAACGATAATGTATCTCGCCCCTGCCCCCGATTTCTCCCACTTAATAAATCCTGCATTTACAAAATTACCAATTTCTGCTTTTGCGGCCTTTGGTATTCCAGATACAGGCAGGGAACCAGCCTCCAGAAGCTTGATCAACCATTGACGTGAGTCATTACGCATTGTCGGCCTCCGCAACAATCTCATCAAGTTTGGAAAGGCGGAACCAATCATTCTGATCCACATAGATTCGTCCGCCAACCTCATTTAAGCCTATCCAATAATCTGCAGTTGCCTGAGCCTCGACCGAGGCAAACACCGGGACAAATCCGGCCGGTAGACATTGGTCAATAAGTGTCTGTTGGTTGGCCGGGTCTATTTGACCTGCCTCATCTATATAAATCGGAATGTTGACGACCTGACCATCTCTAATAAAGAGAAGACGGTTAAGCAGCATGACGTTGAGAATAACCTTGACGGTCAACCCTGTACCGGTGGATTGAATATTGGCGTCATTGAAACTGCTGCTTACCTTGCCGCCCTCCAGTTCCACCTCAATCCCCATATTAAATAGGCTTTCGAGGGATAGTTTGACGTTCTTTCGGCTAATTAACTCATCAAGCTGCCTAACCGCGTGATGCACCCTTTCTGGATTACTAAATATAGTGTCCTTATGCACGATGGCCTCAACAGCTCTGAGAATATCATTGCTGCCATCCACAACAAACTCGATTCGGTTGATATTAGAGATCTTGCGCGAGTTCATAAGCCGATTAAACCGTCTTATTTCATAGGTAAAGGTATCAAAACGATCGGTAAGGCCTTTTAATAATGCTCCAATTTCCTGACTGACTGCCTCCTGGCAATTTTTCTGTTGTTTAAGGTACTCTTCTTGGCCCTCAATAGCCTCCACTAGCTCACGTATGATGGTTTCTTCATCATTACCGCTGGTAAAACGCAATCCATTTTTACTTTCAATTAAGCTGAGACTTGACTCAATCTGTTTTCTGTTTGAATCTATTTCCTCCTGAGCTAAAAGATAGGTGTCTATCATATCTTCCAGTTGCGAGGGCAGCTTATGGATGGGCTCAGCCCCTATAGGCTCGTGATGTTGGACCGGAACAACCTGGGCATACTTAGTTTTGAGCAATTCCAGAGCGATTATTTTCCTCTTCTTATCGGTTATCAAAGATTGTTTTTGCTCGCCGAGCTTAAGCAAATTATCTGTAATACCAGCGAGTTTTGCTTTAGCTGAATCCAAAAATGAACCAATATCATTAAAGGCAGCTTCGTGCTCAGCTTTTCCCTTCTTTGCCTCGATGAAAAGCCTGTAATCACGAAGGTTTCTCTCATCTTTTTTGATCTTCCCGAGCAAATCATTCTTTTTCTGCTCCATACCTTTGTAATCAAGCGCCACCACCAAGTCTCGCTCAAGGTCGGATTTTCGCCTTTCGAGGCGCGCAAGGCTATCCCGGATCATTTCATAATTAAAATAATCTTCAATATTAACCGTTTGGAGATTTTTAAGTTTTACCCTGACACAACCATCGTCATAATAGCCATCCTTGCATCGGGAGAGCATTTCATTAATATGATTTACGAATTGCTCTTCATCTAATACGGCGACCCCACCCTCACCCAGCGGCAAGGCAGAGAGCAGGTCTCTATTGAGTAGCTTCACGATGATCTGAATCTGTGATTCGTCAAAATGCTTTGTGAGAACGAACAGCAGGTTATTATCAATGGCCGACATCCGGGCCTTGTGGTTTTTTAATTGCTGTTTCAGGTTATTGAGATCGTTTTGCAGCCCTTTAATGTCCTCGGGATAAGTGCGTTGAAGCTCACCAACCAAACGCTCAACCTTGATTTGCATGGACTCAATATGGAGCTGTAATTGCTCAACTGAACTGTACAGCGCAAATCTTGTTTCTCCCGCTGCAATCTCATCGAGTTTTTGTTTCAGCTTATCCTGTTTGATAGCAAAACCTTCTATGGAGTTTTGAAGTGGCTCCTGTGAATCCTTAAGCTCCATCATCTTTGGATCAATAGATAAAATCTGGTTATCAATATCCTGAATTTCTTTTTCACGCTGGCCCCTCGCTGTTTTATATGCAGTGGTAATCGGGTCAAATAACGTTCTTAAAATACCAAAAGATTGATCACGAGCCCTACTTGCCTTGGCAAGTTTATCTACATCAGGCGCTATCTTAATTGCTGTATCAACATTGGCTTTTGCCTTCTCAACCTCCTCGTTTAATATGCGATATCTGGCCATGAAATCAATGGTCGTCGAACCTTCGCCAGGGAGCAGAACATCTATTAGCAGACGTTTCATCTCCTCAAGATTGACATTGTTCATGTGCAAAAGATTTTTAAAAACGCGAATGAACAACCGATAATTTTCATCGGTCATGCTGCGCAACCGAAACACGCCGATGGTAAACTTTTCATCATTTGGCAAAGTGATGCTTTTACCCATCAAGGCGTCACGCATTTGTTTTGGGCTAAGAGATTTAACCCAGACATTACCCTTGCCGAGCTTGGAAATAAGCTCTTTATAGTTACGGACCTGCCTGTCCTTAGTGGCAGGATCATGGACTAGAAAATCGTCCATATCAAGTCTCGACTGGTAAGCAAACAGCTGATAGTCGTAGCCGGAGGCCTGCCCCTTACCAGCGGCCCCCACAACATAGATTCCTGTTTCCGTAACGATCTCGGAAACAACGAAGCTATTATCGTAAGGGAAATAGTATTTTCTCGTATCCTCATTACTCCGAGGAAACGACATATCATTCATATTACTAAGGAATGGAAATTGTAGGGCGTTGATTGCTGTGGATTTACCGCGATTATTCGGGGCAGAAATCGTCAGTGGCTTATCAAGAGGGAAATCACCAACCGAGTAGCTGGCCGTGTTCAGAAGCAGCAAACGGCGAATACCATAAAAAATATTAATCATCGGATTCTCCGTTTTGGTCCCGCCCATCATCACTATCAGCCACTTCAATGAACATATTGACAAACCTGGCTACGCTCTTTCTAAACTTAAGCAGGCTACCGTCAATGATGACCAGAAAACCATGCTTTTGTAACCCGTTGACGATTTTCTGCAATTCCTTCTCTTCATTAACATCAAGCTGTCCCATAACCTTTTGATATTGCTCGACGGATAGATGCGGCAATTGATCAAAATAGAAATGCTCCTCTGTCAAGGAGGTTACAGGCTCTTTCCCCTTATCAGCCAACCAGTCATACATAATGGCCATAAAAGCAGTAAACCGTTTACTGAGTTCGTTAATTTTGTTGTCCAGGGGAAGAAAATAATAAATACCATCCCCACCATCAGATAGTTGGTAACCCAAAAGATTGAACAAGTTTAGATAGTATTCGTAATTCTCGGTGAG
>JAOTSI010000275.1 GCA_029865005.1 Desulfobulbaceae bacterium | reverse complement strand
CTGGAGTTGCCGGTTACGGCAAGGGTAATGAAATCACCACCCGAATGATTCGACCCGGTATTTACATCGTTGGCGATGATGAGTCTGATTCGCGCACAGTGGGCAGCCTGACCGCAACCAGGGTCGGAATTGCCGCGCACCATCAAGCACATCAAGCCGTTCGACTACTCCTGGACCTAGATAACCACGTATAATAAATATATTTTCAACACAATGCACATAATCTGTAACGGAAAAAAGCGTACCATGGAAAATGGGCTCACCCTTGTGGATCTCCTTACCGAGCTCAACCTGGAACCAGGAACCGTGGTTGCCGAAATTAACACTAAAATAATCGAACAAGATCAGTATGAGCAAGAAGTCCTGCGCGACGGAGACTCGGTTGAACTCATTCGTTTCGTTGGAGGGGGCTGATATGCTCACCATTGCTTCTACTACTTTCAAGTCGCGTCTCTTTGTGGGGACCGGTAAATTTTCTTCCGCCGCTGAGATGAAACAGGCCATTGAAGCCTCCGAATCTCAAATGGTAACCGTGGCCCTGCGCCGGGTGGATCTGGAAAACCCAGAAGATGATATCATGACCGCCCTGGATCGCGACAAGATCTGTTTCCTACCCAACACCTCTGGAGCGCGTGATGCCGAAGAAGCTATTCGTTTGGCACACCTGGCCCGCGCAGCCGGAAACACACCATGGCTCAAACTAGAAGTAACCCCTGACCCACGTACCCTGTTGCCAGATCCGGTGGACACCCTTAAGGCTACCGAGCAATTGGTTAAAGAAGGATTTATCGTTCTGCCCTACATGAACGTTGACCCTGTTTTAGCCTTGCGCCTCCAAGATGTTGGCGCAGCAGCGGTAATGCCCCTTGGCTCGCCCATTGGCACCAATATGGGAATTTCCAACAAGCTTCAGCTGGAAATTATTATAGAGCAAGCCAGGGTACCAGTGGTGGTTGATGCCGGACTCGGAGCCCCCTCCCATGCCACCGAGGCCATGGAGATGGGCGCGGATGCTGTCCTGGTTAACACCGCCATTGCGGTGGCTGGTGATCCGATTCGAATGGCAAAAGCCTTCAGGGATGCGGTCCATGCCGGACGGGAGGCCTTTGAAGCCGGATTGGGACGTCAATCCACCTCAGCTTCCGCCTCCTCACCCGAGACCAATATTTCTACTCCGAATCTTGATTTCATAAGTAATTAATCGCTATAATAACGACGTTTACTTTTATATCTCATTTGACGTCGCCGATAACGGGAAGCGAGACCCCCGATTTAATATTTTATTTTGACACCAATGTTTACTCTTCCAGATTTATCACTTCTGCGCCAAAGAGCTCTTAACGCTAACCAAAACGATGTACTGACCGCCATGGGACGTGGCGCTGGCGACATTGAGGCCTTAGCAACTCTACTATCTCCTGCCGCAGAGCTGCTCTTACCGCAGCTCGCCGGTCGAGCCGGAGAAATAACCGCTCAACGGTTCGGCAAAACCACCCAGATTTACGCCCCTCTCTACCTCTCTAACTTTTGTAACAACCGTTGCGCCTATTGCGGGTTTGCGGCAAATAATAAAATTCATCGCCGCAAACTCACTGTTGAAGAAGCGGTGAGCGAAGCCCTTCTTCTGCAACAACGTGGATTTCAGCATATCCTTTTAGTTACCGGCGAGGCCCCTGCCAAGGCTGGAGTTGATTATCTGGAGGAGGTAGCACTGGCACTGCGCGATCATTTCGCAGCGGTATCCATCGAAGTTCAACCTCTAGAACAACATGAATATAACCGCCTTTTTAAAGCAGGAATCACGGCAGTAGCGGTCTATCAAGAGACCTACGATAAAGAGGTTTATGATAAGGTCCATCTGGCCGGGAAAAAATGTGACTATCAATACCGAATCGAGACCCCTGCCCGAGCGGCCGCCGCCGGAATGCGAGAGGTAGGAATCGGCACCTTGCTCGGCTTAGCAGATTGGCGAAGCGAAGGTTTAGCGCTCGGACTCCACTTGGCTTGGTTGCGCAAAAACTTCTGGCGTACCTCCTTCACCGTGAGTTTCCCCAGGCTACGTCCGGCTGCTGGAGCATTCGAACCCTTTAGCACGGTGGTGGAAAAAAATCTCAGCCAACTTATTTTCGCTCTTCGCATATTTGATCCAGATGTGGGGTTAGTTCTATCCACCCGAGAGGAAGCCCGTTTCCGTGACGGCATGCTCGGCTTGGGACCCACCCGTTATTCAGCCGGTTCGGTGACCTCACCCGGCGGATACTCCCACGAGGACCATGAAGGGGAGCAATTTTCCATTGGCGATCAACGTTCCATCACCGAGGTGTGCGCCGCCATCGCCTCTCGGGGCTTTGATCCGGTCTGTAAGGACTGGGACGTAGAATTTCAGCATTAAATTTTACATTGGAGATGGTATATATTACCATTGCCTGAAAAACAATTTAGACACAACTGTTCCACAATACGCAGGAGAGTTATCATGAGTGATATTAAAAAGATGTACACCACCATCCTGGGCGACTCCTTCCCCATGGATATGACCGTTTCCTTTGGCGACCAAACCCTGGTATACCGCAAAAAAACATGGAAAATTACCGGCGATGACGGCAGCGTTGACGAAAGAGGCCTGCGCTACGGCGAAAACCCTGACCAAGAAGCCGCACTCTACGAGTTGGTAAACGGCAACCTGGCACTGGGCGATTGCAAATTCATCGAGCCCGGCAACGGACTTGTAAGCGGCATCGCAGTGGAAGACATGCTGCAGGTTGGTAAACATCCCGGAAAAATCAACCTCACCGATGTTGATAACGGACTTAATATCATCAAATACATGGTGGACAAACCGGCAGCGGTTATCCTCAAACACAATAACCCCTGCGGCGCGGCCATCGGCGACACCTTGGCCCAAGCATACGATAAAGCCAATCGATGCGACCGGATTGCAGCCTTTGGTGGCGCAGTTATCATGAGCAAGGCTGTTGACAAGGAAACCGCCAAACTACTTTCCGAAAACTACTTGGAAGTTGTTTGTGCGCCCGAGTTTGAAGACGGTGCTTTAGAGATTCTCGCACAACGAAAAAACCTGCGGGTTATCCGGATGGGCGGTATTGATCGCCTGGCTAATTTTGAAAAATATCGTTTTGTTGATTTCAAAAGCCTAATTGACGGCGGCTTAGTGGTACAGCAATCAGCTGTTAACTCAATTCGTTCGGTAGCCGACCTGATGCCGGCCGTGACCACCTATAAAGATAAGGAATACCGCTGCGAGCGCGAGCCAACTCAACGCGAAATCGACGACATGATCTTCGGTTGGGCTGTGGAGCATGGAGTTACCTCCAACTCGGTAATTTATGTAAAAGATGGTTGCACCACCGGTATCGGTACTGGTGAGCAGGATCGAGTGGGCGTAGCCGAGATCGCGGTTCACAAAGCCTATATCAAATATGCCGATATCACCTGCTTTGATAAATACGGAATCCCCTATGCCGACCTGGCCCTGGAGATTGAGCAAGGCAAACGCGACAAGAGCCAGCAAGAAGAAATCGATGCCAAAGTGAAAGCAGATCGTGCCGGATTGCCCGGTTCGGTCATGATCTCCGATGCCTTCTTCCCCTTCCGTGATGGAGCCGATGTGGGTATCCGCGAAGGAGTTTCCGCCATCCTCCAGGCCGGTGGTTCCATGCGCGATTATGAATCCATTAAAGCTTGTAACGAAGCTGACCCCAAGGTGGCCATGATGTTCACCGGCCAACGTTCGTTTAAGCATTAAGATCTAGCGGTTACCGTTTACCGGCAACGGTGAACGGCTTCAATGTCTAAGGGGAGTGGAGGAGTTTGATTTTCTTCCGCTCCCCTTTTCTTTTCCTTCTTTTCCCTACCCAAGCAAATCCCGCCAAGTCAAAATTGGTTCATTCTTCCTTAATTGTTCCAAGGGATAATGGGTGCCGCGCCAGTTAATCCCTCCGTTTTTTAGCGTCACGAAAGTTGCCCTCAGCACGATGAATATTGTGATATAGGGAGTGAGCAAAGAGTACAAAAAATTGCCGACGACAACCCCCATAGCCCTCCCACCTTGCACAAACGCGAGACAATGCATGACCATGGAGGCAATAAATAATTGCTGAGCGGTTCCTTGGGCAAACACTGCGCCCCACAACGGCATAATATTAATCAGAAAAATCAAAACCACCGCCATCATAGCTGGTGCTAACCGAAAACGAAAAACAGCGAACATATTCTTCATCAGCCCATTAATCATGGCAAGCGGGGTCTCATACCAATGCACCGCCACAAAATCGAACCCGAGTAAACATTCTTGATGATAGCCATTTTGTTTTATTTTCTTACCGAGCATCACATCATCTATGGGATGCATTTTTATGCTCTCATGCCCACCAATAGCCTGGTAAACTGAACGCTTCACCATATTAAAAGCCCCTACCCCCATAAAGCTGCGACTCTTGGGCTCTGACACCTTCCACGGGGTGAACAACACCATTAGTCCGCCACCAAAATCAAGAACCATGGCATTGAGGAGTCCGCCAGGGGCAAGATTTTTGAAAAAAAGACTCAGATGATCAAGACCATCCCTTTGCATGGCTGCAACCGCACGCCTGATAGTACTTTTTTCCATTATTATATCTGCATCGGTGAACAATAAATATTCTCCTTGAGCCATTAATGCGCCTTGATGTTGTGCATTGCATTTTCCCAACCAACCCTCCGGTAATTCCGCCACCGTATGGAGCTTTATCCTTCCATGCTCTCCCATGATCCGCCGAATTACCCCGCCGGTATCATCAATGGAACGATCATTGACCACAATAAGTTCCAAGTTTTCATAATCCAAGTCCAATAATGAGCGCAGTGCCTCCTCAATGGTTTGTTCCTCATTACAAGCAGGCACGATAATGGAAACCAAGGGAAGATCCTGGGAGGATGCTGGTTGATAATCTGACAAATTCTTCATCTTGTTTAAACCGTACAACGATTTAACCAACAAAGAAGACTTAAGAAACAAGATGACTATTGCGAATATTAAAATATAATCCATGGATATCAATTGTTATTTATTTGAAATAGCTGATTTTTTATTTGATCTAGGGAAGCCAGGCAACATGCGTAGAGGCGATCCTCTTGATCACCCATCTTCCTAATAATGAACGCATGAGCCATGATAACAAAATAAAATATTAATTTGCACCAAACAATGGTGGACAAGCGAAGCGAACACCAAAGAACAGTCTGTTCACAAAAATCGCCCCTACATAACCAAACAACTTTAAGGTAGATATTTAGTGCGACTACCACCTTACCAACCTTAACCGTCAGATTAAGACCTGAAAGCAAAAAAATATTTACTAAATAACATATTGAACGAAGGCAACAACGCGAAACAGCAGAAATATTGTTAAAGCTGCCGCGTTAATCATTTATCCCTATATACCGAAAAGCTGCGAGCCTGCGTAGGGGCGATCCTTGTGATCGCCCATAAAAAAACTGATTTAACAAATAAATAATGTATTTAGGAAGCGTTGAACCTACCCAGAAGCTGTAGGGGCAGCCCCCCAGTGGCCGCCCGGCAAAACCAAGAGCGACCCTTGAAATCCATACCTCAACTACATTACCACCGTATAAATATTAACAAACAAAAGACATACAATGCAGAAAGCATAAGCCTAAATAAAGAAATCAAAAAGAAGGGATTTAAAAAATTTTATCCAACAGGGAACGGCTAGGAGGCTCCATCTCGCTCGCCTCCTCAAACTGTAAACCGAGCAAAGCGAGGCTGTTTTCATCCAAACAGATCCGCATCTCCTTGGCCGACCTAATAACCCGATTTTCCGGGGTAATCAAACGAAAGGAAAGATCCATAACCCAACCGGCTACCATATAAAACCTGAAAGCGAAAAAATATTTACTAAATAACATATTAAAATAAGGCAACACCGCGAAACAGCATAAATATTATTAAAGCTGGCGCGTTAATCATTTATCCCTATATACCGAAAAGCTGCGAGCCTGCGTAGGGGCGATCCTTGTGATCGCCCTTAAAAAACTGATTTAACAAATAAGTAATATATTTAAGAAGCGTTGAACCTTCCTCGGAGCTGTAGGGGCGGCCCCCTGTGGCCGCCCGGCAAAACCAAGAGCGACCCTTGAAATTCTTACCTCAACAACATTACCACCGTATAAATACCAACAAACAAAAGGCTTACAATGCAGGAAGCATACGCCAAAATGAAGAAATCAAAAAGAAGGGATTTAAAAAAT
>JAOTSI010000274.1 GCA_029865005.1 Desulfobulbaceae bacterium | reverse complement strand
ACGAGTTATTATAGAAAATATCGTGGTAAAAAAAGGGCAATTTCACGCTAATCATGCCTCTAACTACCTCAACCTCACCGGTCGCCTCCCCAGGGACAAGGAAAATTTCCTCAACGCCATTGATCTGGCTGCTGCAGGAGGAATAACCCTTAGACCTGAACACATAAGAAGTCTTTAACCAATATATCCTCCATGAACAACCTCACCAAACCTGTCGACCTGAAAAACTTCGATCAAGAACAACTTATCACCTATGTTGAGTCTATTGGTCAACCAGCCTTTCGGGGTCGTCAAATTTTTGCCTGGCTCTACAAAGAAGATATCACCGATTTTAGCCAGATGACAGATCTGGCCAAGGAATTCAGAGCCATTCTGGCCGAACATGCAATATTCAGCTCTTTTTCCGATCCAATTACCGAAATCTCAAAGGACGGCACGGTAAAATTCGGGTTCAAGCTTGAAGACGGCAATATTATCGAAACCGTTCTCATCCCAGAAGAAGATCGCAATACCTTATGTGTCTCCTCCCAAGTTGGCTGCGCCATGGGATGTCGATTCTGCTTAACCGGCGACATGGGGTTCACCAGAAATCTAACTCCCGCTGAAATAGTTAATCAGGTATGTGGAGTACGGGATTGGATCCAAATCCATGGCAAGGGTAAATTGACAAACCTGGTCTTCATGGGGATGGGAGAGCCACTGGCAAACTTCAACAACCTTATAACTTCACTCAACATTCTAACCAACCAGAGAGGCTTGAGCTTTTCCAGCAGACGAATTACCGTTTCGACATGCGGTCTTCCTGAAAAAATGATTGAATTGGGAAGTCTAACTGACGTGAATCTCGCAGTTTCTCTACACGCAATAGATGACTATACGCGCTCCAACCTTATGCCGGTCAACAAAAAATATCCAATCCAGGATCTATTGGCGGCATGTAAAGCGTTTCCGATGAAAAAAAGACAGCGTATTATGTTTGAATATACCCTGTTTTCCGGCATTAACGACTCAAATAAGCATGCTGCCAAATTAGCCCAAATTCTACAAGACATTCCCTGTAAAATTAATCTGCTGGCAATGAATAGTTCAGAAGGAAGTGAATTCAAAGGCCCTTCCAGGAATCGTATTCTCGAATTTCAACAGATATTACGCAGTAGGGGCTATACGGTTTTTATCCGACAGAGTCGCGGTGGCGATATTTCTGCGGCCTGTGGGCAGTTGGCAGGTAAAACACGCGAGAAAAAGGCAGGCAATAATTAAAACATTAAAGCTTTCAAATAGTTACTATTTCACACTCCCTAAACTCAACGTAACCATTCACCGGGTTGTAAAAAATGAGTTCCATAACATCGGATTGTTAAGCTTTTACCTGTGCTGCACATGTGTGCAAGCAGGCCGGTGAGCTATAGTTAATCCTATGTGAATCCGGTCTGATCGCGCGCAGGCGTAGTGCTGGTGAACGCTTACAACTAAACTATAATGAATACATTCCACCTTGGGGATGGTGTTAAATCAGCGATTTATAAATCATGTGACCAGGTACTTATTTTAATGTAGAGGCAATCACAAGAATCGACTCTACGATAATTCCTCAGACCAACCAATCGCCAGAAATCTCCCATCCTTAAATAATTACAAACACCTACGCTCCATGACGATGCATTATTTGCAAAAAAATAACTATAATGACTAACAGGTAAACATGAGCTTTAAATTTTATTTCACCCTTTAGAATGCCACCACTTATGTTCGACATCTGTATCTGACCCCATAATTATTGAAATGCCTTGCTCCTCAAAAACAACTTTAGAGGTTAGCTTTTCAACGGCTTTATAAAATTTCTTTTCAAGATTATGCTCATAGATCAACGTCCAAACACACTCCACAACAGCTGCAATAATTTCCCGATACGGAGCACCCTCGCCAAAGGTTACTTTTCCTGCCATATAATCAAACTGACCCCTGAAAGGATCTAGATAAGGGTACTTCTGCACATTATCAACAAATTGTTGTTTCAATAAAATAATAGGATCCAACTTTGCTTTTTTCTTAAGTGTCTCTTCAAAAAGATTTATAAAATCCATAAGAGCCGGAACGATTGTATCAGGAATTGATTCAGCTCCAATTTCAGATTTAATCTCTTTTGTGGACCTAGATGTTTCCCCTTCACCCGTTCCATCACTGTCACGATTTAGAGTATTCGATACCTTTTTGTTAGGATCCTCTTTGAGCACCTCTATTTCTTCGTCTAAAAAATTACCGATTATGTACTTCGCATTACCATTCTTAATCTTATTCATAAGAACATCAAATTCAGATGATGCCCTATTTAGACCACCAAAACTCCATGAATAAGAACCGCCCACTCGCTCGCCATGATGAAAAAATAGCAAAGTTGACTCATCACCTTCAAGGTCAACATCAATAAATCCTGTGAATTTTTTTTCACTTAAACGTTCAACTAAGTCTACTAAGGAAATATTCTTTGAATTGAGTGTCTTTTTAGCTCGTCGAAACGATGGCATCTGTCCCCAAAAATATATCGCATTAGGATCAAATGAGTAAACCGAAACCGCATAACTGGTTTTATGTAAAATATCTAAAACAGGTTGCAACGTAGGAGACACCTTGGCATGCTTACCGTTCTCCTGCACAACTCCTCTTATTATCTCGGATTCATCGAAATAAATTAACACTTCATGATAACTTGATTTACAGTAGACACAGCCTGACCCTATATCTCCTTGTAAATGCATAACAAACTTATCAAAATCTAGATAATAGCTATTAAGTCGCTCCAAATACGGCTTTTCCCTTGGGATGAGCATATAATTCTTCCTAAGCTTTTAAGGACGTGGAAAAACAATTAATCATATCATTCTTTTTTATCGAGACAACAGCTATATAGCGAAACAACACACTTTTTATCATTTCTTAAAGACGAGTAAATATACTGCGCAGAAAAGCCCAGACACCGATTTTGAATGATTTATTTTTCTCTAAGTACCTTATTTCTATATCAGTAACAATAGAATGCGGAAAAACTTCCGTATTCCCTAATAAATAAACAATAAAATTGAACTTAAATATAATATCTTGATACAATCATATCTGCCAACATAAAACTTACTCTAAAAATTTAGTCACACTTTCAACTATAATTGATCACAGTTAGGATCGCGGAAAATAATAAATATCCCAAAATGGCGCAGGATTTTTAGTCGTCTTCAAGAAGAGGTAACAGGCGCATAGCAGCGTTATGTAACTGTTGCCTTGACAAAGAAGACGGCTAAAAAGACAAGCTAGATGGGGTAATTTATTTTTTCCGAGGCCCTTACCTCGTTTTCATACGGTTATCCCTGCCCGCATAGACAAGATATAAGGTGCAGCGGCAACTACATAAATCTAAAACACCTGCGACCACTCACTATCTCACGATGTATTAAATCAGTATATTATGAACCCTATGACCAGGTCACTTTCACACTTATTCTACCCATAACAATATAATTATTTGAATATAAGGTTCATTTAAAAACTTCAACACCTAGGAATAGGTCAAAATAACATCTTCTCTTTCTGAGATGAAGCGAAAAATATAATTATGCTGATATAGATAAAAATAAGAACTTAAAACCTGGTTTATCTAATCATTTACTTTTTACCTATAAACAATTCTCACGATGCAAATTTTACTCTATGAAGCAAGCAGGTGCATCTTAGTGATTTCTAAAAAAGCTACCTCATTCTTTTTGTAACCCTTCTAAAAGAACGACGATCCTTAGAATTGTTTATAGGCAAATTTACTTTTGGATAACACCTGTGAATGATGTTATAAATTTTGCATGATGAGAATCAAGGAAAGAATTAAAAAAAGACGAGAATAAATATAACCCAATTAATAATACATCTTTAGCAGGAAGCTAAAAAAATATTATATTAGTTTACCAATCATCTTCTTTAAGCGTCATCAATTACGGCAGCCCTCAGCAATAGCTTCTTTATCACTTACTTTTCAAACGCTTAATCGCCTCTTTAATAGAATAACGCATCCGATCACATGCTTTTGCTAACTCTTGAATCTCCCTTGGACCCTTTGGTTCAATGGTAAGATCAAGTTCCCCTAAACTAATTCTATGAACAATGGCTGTCAATTCCTGCAAAGGTTTAGTAATAAATCTGGCTAGGAAAAAGAAAGAGATTATGCCAATGAACCATATGGCAACTACTATGGTTAGGGATAGAGATGAGGAAAGAACTTCCAAATCGACAGGTTTCCCTGTAACTTCAGGAATATAAAAAAAGTAAAGATAACCTATACCACCGGTTATAGCGGCAAATCCTATAAGCATAGCCACCAGAAAATAAAACCCCACTGACATGTTGGTTTTCTTTTTCTTTCGTACTCCAGAAGGACCGGTTTTTATGCTCTGAGGGGTCACCCGAGGAGGGGCCGGTGACTTTACAGCCTTAGCTCCCGATTCACCCTGAGTGGCAGGCGCAGCAACAGAAGCATTATCATTTTCCTGCCCCATGGACTCTTGACGGCTTTCGTTTGGCAATTTTACCGTACTTTGCCTAGGTTTTTGGACTATAATTTGATGACTACACTGTTTACAATGAAAGGTAGCACGTTCGCCTTTTATCTTTCGTTCATCAACATTATATTTTTTTGCACACTCTTCGCAGATAACCAGCATCTACTTTTTCCCCCAAGCTCTGCTTTTTAATCTACCACAGCGCATACCCACAAACCACCATTAGTTAAAAAGATAATAAGTCTTATTAATAGTTATACTGCTTATTTTGATACCGGTCAACCACCCCCCCACATTACCATTCTCCCTATACATGAACCAAAAATTCATAGGTATTTGACTAGATTATTACTTTTAATGGCAATTATTAACCTAATAACATTATAATAATGAACAGTTACTTAAGAATGCAAAAAAAATCATCTTACTTACCTTTTAACCTTCTTCATTACCGAAACACCATTCGGCTTAATCTTAAGATAATTGATTATTTACAAGGCATTAATACTATTTACCTGCATCCTAATGTGACAATAAAAAGTAAATAATTTAATTAACCTATTACAAAAGGAAAACCAATGTTTTTTAATCATCCTTAGTTAATCTATATTTTTTATTTTTTTCCTTGGCAAAACAACGAATACGTAACGATTCGATGCAGCTGTTACATCAATTCTGGTCACAGGGTTATAAATAGCTAATTTAATACATCACAGAAAGGTAAGTGGTCGCAGATGCCTCATCTTAAAGCCAACTACAAATCCTAGGCAATTTTGGGATATTTATTTTATTCGGCGACCAAAAAATCAATCTTTATTCAAATTATTTTTCTAAATTTTTAACCTTTGATTTTTTTTAAAATCCACGCCATATTTTTCCCTAATGTTCGCATAGTAAGAACTCCTTCTTCATCAGAAGTAACCTCACCTTTATCACGTCCAACTCCAACATTCCAATAATTTGACCCAACTATTATCATCTGACCGATGGTATAAAAATGATTCATTGTGTCAAAGGCATGAATAGCACCACCTCGACGACGAGCAACCACTGATGCGCCTACCTTTCTTAACAACATATCACCATTTGCTCTGGATACCATACCGGCCCGATCGATAAGTGCTTTCATCTCACTACTGACATCGGCGAAATAAGTGGGCGAGGCCAAAATAATACCGTCAGCTGCGACCATTTTTTCTATACACTCATTCATACAATCGTGCTCAACCGCACACCGCTTGTCCTTAGTCTCAAAACATTTATAACAAGCAATACATCCATGGGGGTGCTTACCGGAAAGTTCAACCAATTCAGTTGAAATACCTTCCTTTTGCAACGACTCAAACACATAATTGACCAACGTAGAGGTATTGCCGCCTTTTCTAGCGCTTCCATTAAATGCTACCACTTTCATACTTCATCTTCCTCTGTTACAATTTCTCTAGGTAAAGTGGAAAGATCTATCTTTCTCGCTTCATTAATACCTAACAGCAAAGCCTTCTTATTAATTTCACCACTTTGTACCGGGAAAGTATCAAGCATAGCTTCTTCAAGGCTTTCTAAAGACACTTGCCCAGATAAAAATGCGACTGCTCCTAATGCTACCATATTAGCACTCATTTCACTACCAATCTGCTCAATAGCCAACTCGGTAAAAGGGATTGCAATAATACGACTGGTCGGATACTGATCAACCAGAGAGGAATCCACCACCAAGAGACCATCAGCCTTTAAGTCAAAA
>JAOTSI010000029.1 GCA_029865005.1 Desulfobulbaceae bacterium | reverse complement strand
TGCTTGTTTTTTTAACCGTCTTCTTTGCCAAGACAACAGTTACAATATAATATTATGCGCTTATTGCTTTGGCAAAGAAGACGGTTGAAAATCCTGTTTAAATTTCGGACATTTATTATTTTCCGAGCCCCTAATAATACTTTGATGAACGCTCAGAAAACTTCTTTGGATATGGGGACAGGCCGGGGGCAATTGGTTCATGTGGTAGCTGAACATGCCAATATAATAATTCGTTGCCTGAATGAAGGTGATCATCCTTTGGAGTCGGAATCTGGTAATGCACATATTCATCTTGTACTTGTTTTAAAGGATGATAGTAGCTTGGGTTTGGCTAAGTTAAAGGTCAACTCGATTATCGAAAGTTTGGCTCTTAATCTTAGGGTTTGAAAAAGTGATTGCACATGATGGAATCATTTCTGGTGGAAGGTGATCAAAAATTTCAGGCTTTGCGAATAAAAAGTATTGGGGCAATCACTTTTGGTCAGCCGGTTATTGCGTTGATACCGTAGGTATGGATACTGAAATGATAAAAAAGTACGTTAAGTATCAAGATAAGAAATAAATAATAAAAAACTTTGGGAATAGCTCGATTTTACTTCAGCAAGGCCCTTTAGGTTTTGCTGAGAACGGCCTTTTAGGTCGAACTCAAACCACGATTTTTAAGCGTGGTTGTTGATTTTAATATTTAGATTTTTTGAGGGTAAGTGAAGATATTGTGGTTTTATTTAGGGATGTTAGGCCCTCGGGGAAAATAAATTATCTCATCTCGGATTATATGGCTTACCTGTTTGTTTTTTTAGTCCACTTCTTTGTCGAGGCAACAGTTACATAGCGCTTCTATACGCCTGTTGCCTTTTCCTGAATATGACTAAAAATCCTGTGCAGGTAAGCGCAAACTCCGACTTTGAGATATTTTTTATTTTCCGCGACATTTATTCTCACGGTAGTAGTTTTGTCTGGTGGTTTCGAGCTTAAGGTAAACATTCGATATATGAAGGGGGAATTCTTGTGATCACAATGATCACCAGTGTTCTAGATTATTTTCTATCAAATTAATATGTTTTATTGTGCTAAAATATTATTCAGTTATTATAGATTATCGGGGAGTTCATGGTTAATACTATAGAAGTAATAAGGTCTCCGTAAAATCCTTTAATATATTTATTGGGTGGGGTATGGGAAAAAATAGTATGGATGAGGGGAAAAGTAGAGAAGAGTTTCTTGAAGAGTTGGCTTTGCTTCGTCGGCAACTTGATGAGGAGCGGGCACAGAGCAATATTCAGGCTGATGAGATTAAAAAATTGCGGGCGGAAAGTGATTTTGCCACCAATCTCATTAATACTGCTCAGGTGATAGTATTGCTTTTGAGTCAACAAGGAAATATTTTGTATTTGAACCCCTTTATGGAAAATCTGTCTGGTTATGATCTCAATGAGGTCAGAGGTAAGGCGTGGTTTGATATCTTTCTCTCGCCCGGTGATCGTGAGCGTGTAAGGGAATTATTTGGCATTGCCATTCAAGGGGATCATACTCAGGGTAATATTAATCCTATTGTTATCCGGGACGGAACTGAGCGGGTGGTTGAGTGGTATGATACAACCATAAAAAATGATAGTGGTTTTTTAGAGCTTCTTTCGGTGGGTGTGGATGTTACTAAAAGGGTGATTGCTGAGGGTGAACGGGATGATTATCGAGAACGATTGGAGCAGTCTTTGACCAAGGTATTGGGAGGGTTTATCCCTATCTGTGCGAATTGTAAGATGATCCGTAATGATGAGGATCGGTGGGAGCGGTTGGAGTCATATATTGGTCAACGAACAGGGGCTGAATTCACTCACTCGATTTGCCCTTTATGTGCCATAGAGCTCTATCCTGATATTGATTTGTGATGGAGAAGTAATTCCCGTTTGGGTAGTTAGGGCCGCGAAAAAATATTCTATCTCAGAGTCTGTTGCTTACCTGTTTGCCTCTTTATCCGTCTTCTTTTTTTTGAACAACAGTTGCGTAACTTTTAAAAATAACAAAAAATATAGTACATTGGTTGTAGGTGTACTACTATTTAAGTTGCTTAGAAGGCCATAACAGTAAAGAATAATGGCTACTTATTTTCAGGCAAAGATAATATTTTTTTTTGGCTTAGGGCTGCGGAAAAAATAAATTATCCCATCCCACTTGTCTTTTTAGCCGTCTTCTTTGTCAAGTCAACAGTTTTATAATAATATTATGCGTCTGTTGCCTTTTCATAAAGACCACGAAAAATCCTGCGTGATTTTGGGATATTTATTATTTTCTGCGGTCCTTACTGTAAATAGTTTTGGATATATCCTTTCTAAAGACCGAGATTTTCGGTTACCTTTCGAAACACTTTAAATCGTAAATCTGGCGTCTTTCAACTTTTAACATGAAGTGGTGAAATTATAACGCCCAAGCAACCCCGCCTGTTAGCAGTGTTGAGTTGAGTTCATCAGCTTTGGTTATTGTAAAATCCAGATACAAGGATAGGTTTTTATTATTATAGGCTGATAGTCCAAAATTTGTCATGATCTTGTCGGATAAAGGATCTACGCCGGTAATGGTGAAGGTCTCTTGCGAATAATCAACGAAGTTTGCTTCCAGCGTTACGGCATCGTCATTGGATTGATGTTGTAAACTTAATCTGGCATTGGGTGATATTTGCCATTCGCCGTATTGGAGTTGGCCTGCTAACCGCATACCGAGTGACGAGTTTAGTGACTTGGCAGAACTTTCCTGTATCTGAATGTTAAAATCCTCACCGCCGCTCTCGCAAAAACTATCCTGATTCAGTTTATGGTAATTTAGTGAAACCGTTGGGCCTATACGAAGAGTACCAAAAGTAAAGTCGTAGCCTCCAGAGAGGTTTCCTGCCCAGACATTTGATTCGAAACTGCTTGAGGCGTGGCTGGTAAATGCAGGAGTTTTGATCAGGCGGTATGCATTGTTGTCAAGGGTGGTGTATCCTGCCGTCCCATAAAGGTAAAAATTAGCATGTTTTGCAATGCCGTATAGAGCGACATGTTTACCGGTAATCTCGCCTGTTTGTCCGGGTTTGTCTGACGAGAAATCACTATTGCTGTGTCCTAATAGCAAGCCAGCTCTCGCCATTGAACCAAAGTTTTTGTCTAGGCCAAATAGCATACCATCACTATCCATGGTGTAGCTGGAGATGTTGGCTTGACCGTCTCTATCTAACCAACTTCCTAAGGCATGACCCCAGACATTCCATTGGTTGCCTTGTTTCTCATCGGATAAAGCGGACAAGGTTCCGATTTCTTGTTGTCGTAGGTCAATTGTTTGAGTAACCGTCTCTGAAATTGATAAACCAGAGGTCTGTAATGATGTATACATTTGGGGCGATAAGCCAGCGAGGGTGGCTGTGATCATGGACGGATTCATTGCAAAATCCATGGTTAGGAGTAGATCGGCCATGGCTCCATGGGTCGTGGGTATGATTTTGTCGAAGGCCGTGCCCACGGCTGACTGATTTGCGGTTTTGCCAAAGCTTGCGTAGGGGGTGCGATCAATAACGACACTTAAAGAGTCGCCATGAGTAACCAGATTTAGGTTGACGGTATATGATGTGAAGTCGGTGCTGATAGAGGAAAAATTACCGTTAATTCCGCCATTGGCATTTATGATCCGCCAGCTGTGGCCATCGGCATAAAGGGATCGTTCGAGGCTGGTAGCAAGTCGGGCATTATTAATTGATACTGAACCATCTACTTTCAACACGTCGCCTCCATGGGCACCAAGTTCAGCAACATAGATGCTGCTTGACATAAAGTTGACCGAGCCATTCACGTTAAGGGTGCCTATGGAGTTTCCGGGTGAGACAGATCCGTATACTACGACATCACCGAAAATTTCACCGTTGCCACCTAACAGACCGTTTTCTTCCACGGTCAAGAGTGTGGTTAACATGCTGCCGTTTACGTAAAGGTTGCCTTGATAGATTGTTGCAGTTCCATTGGAGAAATTCCAAGTACCTGTTAGCGTCGTGTTGCCGCCATAAATACCTAAATTTTCAAAATTTAGGTATTTATATTCCATAAGATCGCCATTTATAATGCCTATATTATCGAACCCGAGGGTGTCGCTTCCGTCGCCACCGTCTGCTACACCATTTAAAACTGAGAATCCGGCTTGAATAAAAGTATCATCCCCATCGTCCATTTTAATAGAGCCGTTAAGAGAGCCTCTCAAGTTGACGGTGTCATCTTTGTCGCTAAGATCAATAATACCGGTTGTTACGGAGCCGGAGCGGAGGTTCACTGTGGTAGGTGTACCGTTGGCAATGATAGCATAGTCTGTGGACTGACCGGAGACGTTTCGAACCTGACCATTTATGTTTATAGTGTTTGATTGGCCGGTCGTTGAGTTGACTGTGATTCCAGCTAAGTTACCTTGGATGATACTGTTGGACCCTACATTGATTGTAGTGGGCTGGCCACCATTGTTTAACGCATTGATACCATATCCATTTGTTCCTGAGACTGTACCGCTTGAGGTGATTGAGAGTGCGCCGCTGCCGAGGTTAATACCGGTGATTCCATCAATGGATCCAGAAACATTTGCTGTTGAAATATTTAGGTTAGTGCCGTTGGAGGAATTATAAGCATAGATACCATATCCATTAGTTCCTGAGACTGTACCGCTTGAGTTGATCGAGAGTGTGCCGTTACCATGGTTAGCGGCAAGGATACCGTAATAGTATCCAGAAACATTTGTGGTTGAAATGTCCAGGTTGGTACCGGAGGAGGAATTGTAAGCATAGATACCGCAACCGTTGGTTCCAGAGACGTTACCGCTGGTACTTATAGAGAGTTCACCGTTACCGAGGTTGACTGCGGCAATACCGTATTCTCCTGAGGCGTTTTTTGCAGAAATGGTTAGGTCTGTCCCGTTGAAGTTGATGGCGTATATCCCAACACCGTATGAGGTTGATACGTTACCGCTAGAGCTGATTGAAAGTGCTCCGCTTCCGAAGTTTCCTGCTAAGATACCGGCTTCCTCTCCAGATACATTAGAAACAGTAATATTTAAGTCGGTGCTGTAGGGGGAGTAATTTGCGGCAAAGATGCCAAATAAATTTGTTCCAGAGACGTTGCCGTTTGAGCTAATTGAGAGTGCGCCACTTCCAAAATTGACTGCAGTTATTCCGTTTATCTTTCCGTATACATCTTTTGACGAAATATCCAAATCAGTGCCGTTAGAGGAATTGTAAGCATAGATACCATATCCATTTATTCCTGAAACTGTACCGCTTGAGGTGATTGAGAGTGTGCCACTGCCGAGGTTAATTGCTGTAATAGCGTCAAAGCCCCCTGGCGTCTCTGTTTCAAGTAGGGTTTGGGTAGTGGTTGTATGGATACCGTTTGAATTTCCTGAAACATCTACTACTGAAATAATTAGGTCAGTACCGTTGGAGGAATTGTAAGCATAGATACCATAACCATTTAAACCTGAAACTGTACCAGAAGAGCTAATGGAGAGTGTGCCGTTTCCAAGGTTAGCAGCAAGGATACCATAATAACCTCCAGAGACATTTGCTGTTGAAATGTCAAGGTTAGTGCCGTTTGAGGAGTTATAAGCATAGATACCAAAACCATATGTTCCAGAGACGTCGCCGCTGGAAGTTATAGAGAGTGCTCCATCACCAAGGTTGGAAGCAACAATACCGAATAGTCCTGATACGTTATTTACAGAAATATTAACATCATTACCGAGGAGGTTTACGGCGTAAATTCCTACGCCGTTTGAGCTCGATATATTACCGCTAGAGCTGATTGAGAGTATGCCACTTCCCATGTTGCCAGCATAAATGCCGGCATCTTTCCCAGATACATTAGTAACTGAAATGTTTAAGTCGGTACTGTATGGGGAGAAATTAACGGCAAGAATGCCAGATGAATTCATTCCTAAGATATTGCCACTAGAGCTGATTGTGAGTGCGCCACTTCCGAAGTTGATTGCATTTATACCGTTAGCCATTCCGTAAACATTATTTGTCGAAATGTTCAAATCGGAGCCGAATGGCGAATTAATTGCAAGTATACCGTTAGCATTTGATCCAAATACTATATTGTTGAGTTCATAGGGTGTAGGGAGACCTTTTCCTATAACCGTACCGTTAGAGGTTATCGAAAGCGCTCCGGTGCCTTGGTTGATAGCGTAAATACCATTATTAGCTCCGATGATAGTCGAAGCATTGTTATCGGTAAATGTGAGGTTGCTGCCGGAAGTTACAAGATTGAGTGCATCACCACCGGTATTGGTTGTGTCGATACCGAACCCAGGTGAGGTCGTTACTGTCAGCGGGGTAGTAGTTAAGAAGATCTGAGAAGAATCAGCTGGAGTAGTCGCATATTTACAGTTATAGACGCCAAGCCCGACAGGTATGCAGGTGCCAGCTAATGCACGCCCGTAACCTGAGAGTAAACTAACAAGAAGAGTACTAGTTTTAAGAATAGGTGGAAATGACTTTGAAATGTTACGAATCATAGTGTTTCCTCTTTGTGGCTGTCTGTTATCAAAAGGTAAACGCAAAAAAATATTATAAAAATTGTTCTGATGTCAGAAAAAATAATTTTCCGTGGCCCCAATATGTGAATGATGTAATTTTGTTATATGATAAAGTGTCTTGTATGGTCGTTGGTCAAAATTTTACTTTGGAAGCCTTTGTTGCTGTAATGTGTCGTTGTCGTAAGTGATCATAGTTGTAGATTCCTGAGAAGTAGGGCTGATAGTCATGGGGCAACTGGATCCTGATATAATTTGAACATCAAACAGCTCGCTGACTGCTCCGTCAATGCGTAACCAGTCTACACAACATCGTTTTTCTAGGTCTATGATTTGGATGCCACACCAGGGTTCTGAATCAGCGTCCTTCAAACGTTGGTCAAGTGCGAGCCCTTCGAATCGTTCGTAGCGTGGTTTTGATAATCCGACAAAGGCAAAATTGTCTTGGAATGCTAACCCTCGTAAAAATCCGGGGCAGAATACTCTTGGTTCAAAATGCCCGGTTTCAGGTAGTCCATTGTTGTTTTGACTGCGTGCCACAACACCAAGCTCACCGGTTCCGGCATTAAGGACCCATAGCTCCCCTTTATGTATTCTGGGCGAATGCGGCATGGAAAGGCCATCACAGATAATTTTATTAGCTTGTACATCGATAACGATACCACCAGAATCACGACGGTCCCTCCATCCATCAATAGTGTCTGAGCGGCTAACCGCTGTTGCAAAAGCAGGTTGGCCGTCCAGCATAGCTAATCCATTTAGATGACATCGATCTTCTTGGACTAGATTAGAAATAAATGGTGGTTTCCATACCATCTCAAAACTGTGACGATTTGAAATAGTAGCCAAGCAGTTAAAGCTGGTGTTGACGAAAATAATACGGTCGTTCACGTCTATCCCTACATCATGGGCATCAAGTGCACCTGTTAAATGTATTGTTCTTGGTAGATAACAGGCATTAAAGGTTTTGTTGATGTGCTCGTTGTCTTTTAAAATATTTATTAACTCTATAACTTGGAAGCCGGTAGAGAGTACGAGTCCTCCATTATTGTCTAGGGCTAGCCCCATGGGTTTTGCCATAGCACTTTGATGGAGATGGACACTCCCGTTTGGTAATATACCCAACATGTATAGAAGGTTAGATTGGTATGAGGTAAATGCAATAGAAAGGTTGAGTTGTTTAAGTCGTCTTGCGAGGCCACCGGATAGGGAGTAGTTGATGGACGGTGATTCTTCAACCGCTTGGTTTGAAGAATTATCCGGAGTGTTGATTGTTTTTGGGTGGTTCATGGTTTTATTAGCCTAGAGAATGGTAAAAAATGGTTCCACCTTGGAGTCTACGCAGTTGCTGCAGCTCTTATTATGCCCCCAATGTGGGGTACTGGGTAATCTCGTGGGTATGGGATGCCCGTGGTTACTTACTATTATGTAACTGATATCATGACCTTGAAAATTAATGGGTCAAGTTAGTATTTTAAAATTTGTATTGTTCTAATTAATTAGTCGAAACTAATTTTAAATATATTGTTTTTGGTAGAAAGATATATGATTAATTAGTTAATAGATTATTATCGTAAAGGTAATAATTATAAATATTCTTCAGTAGTTTACAGGGAGTATGATAGCAAATCAACTAATATTTTATTATTATGAGTAAAAGCTCCTAATTCCTTTAATACTATTTTGGTAAAGATAAGGTGTAAATTTATTGTCGTTCAAATTGGTTGTAGGGCATATGGGATTATAACTGGGTGCAATATTACCCTTTTAAATTGTTATGTTGAAGTGATAGGCGCGTAATTAGGTAGGTTCATTGTTTGCTGTCCTTCGCTTGACAGCTATGCAGTTGGAGTGGCCGAATGAAGGCGAGGTTGCTGTGGGTACTAACTTGTTGATTCCAGATTTGTAATTATTGTTACGGGATTTGCCATTAAGAACCTCTTTTTGACAGAGGTACTGGGGGGGGAAAGAATCATTTTAGGGAGAAGCGCAAGGGGTAAGGGTTATCCAGTGTGATGATAAGGTAGTCTTATTTGGGTTGATTGTTGTGTTGTTTCAGCTTTTTTTTCTAGATTTTTTGAGTAAACAGTATTGCCTTAAGTATCCCAGGATTTGACCTTCATTATGTGTTCTGCTTGAAGACGCTTGTCTTTCATCTTTCTTGAGCAATAACCGTTTTTTTTTATCTTGATAAAGCATTTTCTAGATTGGTTAATCTGGCCTCTTGTTGTCTGAATAAATATTTTAATTTAGCCAGGTCTTCAGCGCTTTTAGATGTTTCCCCAAAATTTTCAGTAAAATACTTTATTGTTGCTGCTTCCATTTGTTTATTGTTAGCTTTGATGTCACTTTGAAGAATTGATATTTTCTTGGTGTTATTTTCGATAGCCGTTAGTGAATTATTTATTTTATTAGTTCGATATATTGTGTAGCTGCATAGCGAAATAATGGAAAAAATGGTTCCAAGAATTATTAAATCATGAAAATCTATTTTGTTTATAAAATTACTAAACCAAGTCATTGTCTATCTCATAGCTCCCTTGATAATTGTGTTTGTTCATTTGTTTCAATATTAGCTGATTTTTGTCGCTTACTTCTATAATTATCCTCAATTTCAAGTATTTTTTCACGCGTACCACTTTTTAGTTTTTTGTTTTCTTCTAGTGCTTTCTGTATTTCATTATTGTAGTTTTTTTGTGAGGTTTCTAGTGCCATTATACGTCTTTCGTTTTCTTGAGTCTTTTCTTCAGTTTTGGTGATGCGTCGATTCAAGTCAGCTTCTCTGGCAGTTTGGTCATGTAATATTTCTTCTAAGTGTTGAGCTTCAACTGACTCGCCTTTTCCTTTGCCTTCTAGTTCGTATAGTTTTTCTTGATTACTTTTAATTTCAACTGTTAGTTGCTTAACTTCATCTCTAAGGGCACTCAAATTTTCTTCTTTTTGAAAAATTCTTTTTGACAAATCTTCAATATCTTTTTTGTCGACACAAGAAGTTGATAAAAAAGTAAATAAAATTAGTATAAGTATGTGAAATATTCTTTTATTTTCATGAATCATAAGTGGTACCTTTGAAAAATGATTATATTATATATTTATATAAATCCAATTAGTTAATTGTTAATCGTTGTTTGTGTACTAGGTGCTTGTAAGTGTAACCGTTTCTGCGCATTCAGTGCTCGATATATCCATGGTCGAGGCAGGTATGTAACCAAGATGTAGAAGGTCTTTTTGTGGTTTTGTATTAGTTGATTCGAGCAGGGCAGTGCAATTTTTAGACCTGAAAGTGGTTAATGTTTTGGTTAAACAGATCATTTGGGTAGATGAAGGAATATTGGACTTTTGTTGTTTTGAGTGAATAGGTAAAACGAAAGGCACATCGAATAGTTAATGCTGCGAGTTGTCATGTGTTACGCTTTTGTGTCGTCGTTGCCAAGTGTCTTCATGTAGCATGTTTTTTTGCTACGGAACAGCTTTTGTAAAATGACTATAAGGTCAGTGAGCTATTCTATAATTTTATATTGCGTAAAATTAACATTATTCCCCTTTCAGGGGAAGAATATTCAGGTATTGAGCATCTCTCCGTTTGCTTTTTTCTTATTGTGACGTTTTAATCATCAGGTTCTTGCTAGCAGGGATATGCATAATTATGGGTATTTGTTGGTAAAATATATGGTGGTAGTATGCAGGTGGTAGCAGGGTGTTGTTTGTATATTCTGTGGGGAATTATTTGAGGCTAATAATTATTATTGTTTACTGTAAGGTTGATGCTATAATAGCTCAAGTGGACATTATGAATATTTTTACATGATAGATTGATATTTATCATCTGAGTCGTCTTGAACGAAATTGTCATTTGTCCGTTATTGATAGTCCATAGTATTTTTTAATATGGAGTTATTAACTGTGAAAATGAAACTTATTAAAAATGTTTGTGTTGTCATTTTAGTATTAACTGGAGGATTTGCTTTTGGGGGGATGGGTAGTGGGAACACTTTGTATTCGATTACTCTGGTTGATAGTTGTTCTATTGATACTACGGGGGTCTTTACTGATTCATTGGCTCGTTTACCGTCAGGCAGCATAGAGGTTAAATGCACAACAGGAATAAATTATCGGGTCGCAATGGATAGAGGTAATGAAAATATAAACTCACCGTCCATGAAGGGTGAAGCTAGGGTTGCATATGTTTATTACGATATTCTATTAGGTGACCCCTCATTGAGTGATAGTGGTTTAGGTGATCAGGAGTTAACTTGTTTTGATATTGATTCCTCTCTTTGTACTAATGGAATCGGAATGAATAAGCCGATGATATATCATATTTCTGCTGAGAGTGTTTTGACACCAAGGGATTTGTCTTCTGCGGGCACTTTAAAAGATATGGTTACTTTTACATTAGGGCCATTGAAACAATAAACCGTTTTCTCTTAGAGTGTAGCGTTGACATAAAGGTATTGTTAAATTCGATTTTGTTGAGGTAACGGTTTCACACCGCTGTTCTGCGTCAGTTGTCTTGTTGAAACAGAGGGTATCTAGTGTCCGGTTTGTAACTAGCTGATTTATTATATAGTGACTATTTACAAAAGACGATTAAAAAACAGACGTATTCGTGGGGTAATTGTTATTATCTTGAGGATTTTTTAGACTGCTAAAGATTGTTTGGCTATTTTGAATATTATTGAAAATGAAAAAAGCCATTGAGGGTAAATCCAATCCGGCTTGTGATCAGAATTGAAATTTTGTTTATCAACTTCAATTGTCAATATGAATCGCAATTATAAGTATATAAAGTATGTTTGTTTTTTTTCTGATACGTCTTGGTGTAAGTTATTTATTTTAAGGACCTAACTTGTCTCTAATGTAGTGTTATTTTTCTGTGATATTAAACTGATGTTTAAATAACAACTGTTTTGAGATTGGATATTGATTGTAAATGGAAAGGTGAATTATTACTCTATGCTATTGTTATTATTATTTTAATGCATAAGTTCCTTGGGTAATATATAATTAGTGGGTCATTTGTTGTTCTGTATCGTTGGCAAAATATAAGATTTAAGTCAAATATTTTTGTTTTCCATCGGTTGAACGGAATTTACAAAAAGACTTTTACATTATGTATTATTTAAAGGAGTTTTAGTATGGCGCAATTCAAAGCGTATTCCGATGGAGTTGAGGTTAATGGAGAGACGGTTTTGTCCGTGCTCGAAGCTATGAGTGTATTCAGAGCGCAAGCGGAAAAAATTCTCGAAGAAAATGGTTTGATTAATCCAGAGCCTGGTAAATGGTATAATCAACAGGCCTGGCTCAATGCTTTTAAGTATATAGCAGACGAGATAGGGCCCAATACTTTGTATTCTATTGGTCGAAAGGTCCCTGAAAGTGCACAGTTTCCTGCTGATATTGATTCGATAGAAAAAGCACTGGGTGCAATTGATGTTGCTTACAATATGAACCATCGAGGGGGTAAAATAGGTCATTATAGCTTTGAGTTAACTGGATTAAAATCTGCAAAAATTACCTGTAATAATCCATATCCGTGTGATTTTGATAACGGAATTATAGAATCAATGGCTAAGAAATTTCAGCCAGCCGATTCGATCATGGTTATGGTTAGTCACGATACGACCGCTTCGTGCAGAAAAAATGGTGCGGATAGTTGTATCTATAAAATATCCTGGTAGTAAATTTTGAAGACATTTAATGTTGAATTGCAGGAGTAATAGTTATAGTTTCGAGGTGTTATTATTTCTTCTGATAATGCTTCGTTTTGCTTTTTTGTTGTTGATGCGTGGAAACAGTAAGGTGATCAAAAAAATATCCCATTCTGCTTTTAAGGAACGTGGGGTAAATAAGTTTTACATTTTAAATTGATATTTTTCTTTTTTCTGTGTTGTTGCAATAGTTATATGGTTTCGCTATTCATCTTCTGCCGCAATACAGAAAACGAAAAATAATTGGCGTAGAAAAGCAAAGAATTCGATCTTTGCACAATATATTTTTCTAGTCCTTGATGCTTACCTTCTCGTCTCTATTGGGGATTATTAATGATTATTTACTCCAATCTTCAAACAGCCTACTTTTGTGGCTGCTGTTGTGTCTTGAAAACTATTTAATCCGGGTAAGCGTTCACCCGCTTTACGCCTGCGCGCGAACAGACCGGATTCATATATGATTAAATATAGCTCACCGGCTTGCTTGCACATATGCGCAGCACTGGTAAGCACTTACCTAATTAATGTTATGAAACTTTTCTTTATAACCCCGTGAACGGTTTAGGTAAGTACTATATTAGGTCATTGGTCTATCATCACGTTTCTTGTGAGTTCACGAGGCGTTTCTGCCTGCCTGTTTATTGTTATTTAAATGTTATGCTGTATATATAATATTTGCTGTTAGTCGTTGAGCATTAGCTATATTGCATGTCTATTGATATGCTTATATGGTTATTATTATGTTCCAGTTAAGTCGTAGTGCTATAATTAATAAAACAACTAAGAGTTATTTTTAATTGATTGCCTGGAAAGAATTGCCTAGCTAGTTCATTTTGCCATTCCGATTGCCTCAATGTGTTAAAGTTTGCTTTAAGATTTTATCTTAACTTGACTTGAACTTGTTTTTTTAGATAAGCTTAATGAATAGTGTAGAAGAAATTTCTAAGAGGTGTCTATAACCATATTGTAGCATTTGATGGAGGAAAACATGGAAAGAAAAAACATGAAGAAAGTCCTTGCTAGCCTGGGTATTGCCGGTCTAATTAGTGCTGGAGGTATGACCCTGCCAGGTTGTGCAACGTCTAGTAGCGGTTGAAGTGGAGATAAAGAAGGCGCAGATGGCGCTGATAAGGTTGTTGAACAGCCAGCAGGAAGTGGTGGTTGAAGCGGGACTAAGGACAGCGCAGGTAGCGTTGAAAATGAAGAAAAAGATGAAATACACAGTCAAACTGATAGTAAAGATAATACAAGTAGTGAGGATGGGGAAAATAAGGTTAAGAAAGATAGCGGAGACAGTGGCTGAGGTGGTTCCAAATAAACGTGCGGTCTGCATGTAAATAGTGATAGTTATAGCCGGTAGTCAAATGTCTATCGGCTTTTTTGTTTGTTTAAATTATTGTAAACGTTCACCGGGTTGAATATAAAAGCTATATAATATCGGCAATGTAAGTGTTTGGTAGTACAGCGTATGTGTGTGAGCAGGCCGGTGAACTATAGTTAATCCTATGTGGATCCGGCGTGATCGCACGCAGACGTAGTGCTGGTGAACGCTTACAAATTATAAAATTTTATGTAAGCATACAGAGCAATCTTTATGGTCTCCTTCCAATCTGTTTATCCGACCTGTTATCAATTCCTAGGGAAAAATTTGCAAGTACCTGAAGATCAATTGTTTAGTTTGGGTGCATTTCTTGATGCCCATCCTGAATGTATGTCATCCCATATATTTCTGAGTGATCTTGCTCGGGTAGAAGCGGCTCGATATCTTTTGTCTGAAAGTAAAATTCCTTTACCACCCTTTTTGAAAGATCGGGAAGTTAATCCTAACTTGCAATTGATTGAGGTGCAATGGCAGGGGCTTCCAGAGTTATTACATGGTCGTGAAGAAGTTCTATCGCTGGGGCAAGGATTTGTTCTTGTATGGAAGAGATCTAATGAGCAACCAGTGTGTTGTTCTGAAGCAAGTCCACATGATCTGTTAGCCTTGAAGCTTGTTAGTGAAGGTATCGGTAGTCGCGAAGCAGCTGAGCAGGTAAAGGTATCAGTTGGATTCATTGATGACATTCTTTATCAGGCAGAGAATAAAGGGCTGCTTGTTTCTGCAGCATCTCGTATTACTCGCCCTCTTGAATTCAATCGAGGTGTGGTCGATGAAAGTAAATATTTCACTACTCCTACTTTTACCCTTCAGTGGCATATTACCCAGAAGTGTGATCTCCATTGTAGACACTGTTATGATCGTAGTGAAAGATCAGAGCCAGATCTAGATCAATGTTTGAGGATCTTGGATGAATTGTACGATTTTTGCCAAGATCACAATGTATTTACTCAAATTACCTTTACTGGTGGTAATCCTTTATTGTACCCGTCTTTTAATAAACTTTATAAGGAAGCTGTAGACAGAGGTTTTTTGACCGCTATACTCGGCAACCCCATGTCAGCAAATCGAATTGAAGAGATTCTGGCTATTCAGAAGCCAGAATTTTATCAAGTCAGCTTGGAAGGTCTGCCCGAGCATAATGATTTTATAAGGGGAAGGGGCCATTTTAACAAGGTTATTAATTTCCTTGCTTTGCTGCAAGATCTGGAACTATACTCAATGGTTATGTTGACTTTAACCAGAGCAAATATGGATCAGGTTGTAGATTTAGCAGAGCTCTTGCGAGGAAAGGTTGATCTCTTTACTTTTAATCGGTTGGCTATGGTTGGGGAGGGTGCAGCGTTGGCATCAGTTCCGATTGAAGAATATCGGTCTTTTCTTTTGTCTTATATAGAGGCTTCTAAAAGAAATTCAAGTATGGGGCTTAAGGACAATTTAATTAATCTTTTGCATCTGGATGTTAATAAGCCGTTATTCGGTGGATGTGCGGGCAGGGGATGTGGTGCGGCATTTAATTTTATAGCTCTTCTTCCTGACGGCGAGGTGCATGCCTGTCGCAAATTTCCCTCTCCTATTGGTAATATTAATACTCATAGCCTGACGGATATTTATCATGGGGAGTTAGCACAAAAATACAGGGCAGGTTCGTCTGAGTGTGCCAAGTGCTCTATACGGCCGGTGTGTGGTGGATGTCTTGCTGTAGGTTATGGCTTTGGTCTAGATATCTTTAAAGAAAAAGATCCATATTGCTGGATGTTATAATAAGCTGAACGCTTGGTAATTGTAAATTATTAGATGTGAATATGAAAATATTTATCCGGTTGCACCTTAAGCATATAAATATATCTGAAGTAATAAATTTATTGTCATTTATGGGAGTCGTGATAAAAAATATTCTATTTTGTTGCCATTTTATCAGGTTATCTAATTATTCTTATGTGGAAATGGGTGATGGTAATAGTTCAATTGTTTGTAAGTTAAAGCAATCATAGAGTGTCTGTGGTGCTGCTGATTGGTTGTGTAATTGGTTCAGGATAAGGGTCTCGGAAAAAATAAATTACCCCATCTGGCTTGTCTTTTTAGCCGTCTTCTTTGTCAAGGTAACAGTTACATAACGCTGCTATGCGCCTGTTACCTCTTCTTGAAGACGACTAAAAATCCTGCGCCATTTTGGGATAGTTATTATTTTCCGAGGCACTAAGATTAGTATAAGTTCATTCCGATTCTTTTAAAGAAAATCCCTCTTTTTTGGCTATTATTGTTAGTATTTCTATGCTTCTATTGAAATCAAAGTTGGCAATAGACTCTGTTAGTTGACGCAATTCCCCTTCTATTGCTTGAGGATAACCAGACTTTATAAATGATTCTAGAAGTTTTTCGGCTTTTGCATCATGAATACGTAGCATAAAAGCCAGTTGCTGCAATAATAAGAGGCTGGCATTTTTATCACGATAACCTTTCTCTCTGGGTTGATTTTCAAAGCCTATTTTTGATGCTGTGTCTAAAGGTAAATTTATTATTATTTCATGGCTTCTTGGTAAGTCATTATTAGCTTTTTGTTTGTTGTCTATCTCAAATGAGGCAGTAAACCTGAAAATACTACCATGGCCAATTTCGCTTTCAACTCGAATGTCACCTTGCATAAGTGAAACAATTTTTTTACTCAAGGCCAAACCAATACCGACACCTCCATAGGCTCTGGTAATTGAACCGTCAATCTGTGTAAAGGGTTGAAATAATTTTTTACACTGCTCTTTAGTCATACCAGCCCCAGTATCACGTACTGCAAATGCTAAAATGACGTGTTTGCCATCAGTTTCAACCAGGTTAACAGTGATCTCCACTAAACCCGTTTTTGTAAATTTAATGCCGTTGTCGGTCAATGAAGTAAGAACTTGTTTTAGGCTATGTGGATCGCCTACCAGATAATATGGTACCTCCGGGGCTATACGCACGATAAAAGATACCTTCTTTTGGATAAACCTTTCTGAAAACGTGGAGCAGAGATTTGTGAACAACTTTCCTAGGTTAAATGATTTATGATCTACCATGAATTCTCCTGTCTCAACTGCAGAAAAATCAAGTATGTTGTTTATTAACAATAACAGATTATCAACCGCTTTAGAGATAGTTATCACATGTTTATTCTGCTTATCTGTTAAACCACTCTTTTCCAGCATATAAGCCATGGTCTTGACACTATTGAGTGGGGTCCTGATCTCGTGACTCATTGATGTCAGAAGAACGTTTTTGGCTTTTTGCGATTCTTCACGTGTAATAGCTTCGCGAAGCTCCTTTCTAGCCTTTTTTTCTCTGATAACTTCCCTGGTTATTCGTTTGATTCGAAAATCAAATGCTTCGAAATCAACAATGGGCTTTTCTATAAAATCGCGTCCCCCAGACATAAGAAATTCTTTTATAAGATGTTTTGATCCATGTGCGGTAACCATAACAACTGGTAAATCCGGCCAATTATATTTTATTTCGTTAAACACTTGTGTTCCGTCACGCCCTGGCATATTTTGATCCAAAAGTACTAGGTCCACATCGTTTTCCCGTAACGTGCTAACGGCGGTTACACCATCGTAGGCAGGTAAAACATTGTAGCCACGACTTATCATTTTGACCCTTACTAGATTTTGTAACGCTTGATCATCATCCACGACCAATAATGTTAATGGCAAGGTATTTTCCTTGTTCGATTGTTCGGATATTATTTTATTGTGTTCGTCTTTTTTTGCTGAATATGATGAATTGTCATTATTTTTCATACTACCAATCCCATAACCTTTTTTTTGATAAGCATTACATAACTAGACATCAATAAGCCAATGTAGAGGGAAATATTGTTCAGTAAATTTTCTAAAGGCATTGTTTCTGCTAAGTTTATTTGATTATCTCTTGTTGTTACGGATAATATTATGTTCATGGAGCTCGGAAAAAATAAATGTTGGAAAAAGACTATATTGCATAATATTTTTGAAGAGCATCCTAACCACAACGGAAATCGGAATCCATCTTAAAGGTAACTGAAAAATATAGTGCTTTGATTTTGCGATTTAAAATATTTTCCTAAAAGGTTAATAATCTTCAACTTCAGGTACGTACACGACATTTATCCTCGATAGATAGTCAAGTAGCATCGAGATATATGATGAGATACTTTTCTCTGTTTTACCTTCGGCGGCCTGCTCAATTTTACTGCCAAGGGAGCTTATCTCGTTAAAGCCATAACCAGCTCCGGTTCCTTTCATGCCATGCCCGATTACTCTTATAGTCTCATAGTCTCCAGCAGCCAGAGCACCACGCATTTTTACTGTGTCATCAAACTGTTTTTTTAAATAGCCGGGAATTAGATCGGATAAATCTTCATCCACTTGTACTGTTATTATTTCCATGATTATTAATCTCTTTATTGACAATTTTTCATTTGTTTACGAAATCTGCTTAAAAATCAAACAAGGTTTTTTTATGGGGTTTGTGAGATTAGCGTCACAACCTGTTTTTTGTTATCAATCGTTAACACACGTATATTATGCAGTGTATATTCTTAAACAGGGGACAAAATAATAGGTTCTTGAGAACCATCCAATTGCACAATAAAATAGAATTTGTTTCCATTACCTATTATGTTTTCAGCATAAACCATTCCGTGTATTAGGTTAATTAAATGCTGGGATAGAGAGAGTTTTAAATTGGTATCTCCATGATTACGAGTTGTGGGGCATCTATAAATTACATTACCTGCCAAATAGGTAAGTGTGTGACGTAAGCGGATGGGGTTGCCAATTGACAAGTATTTGGTTTTACAGTTAAATCGAGAATCGAGTTCATGGTTTTTCATGGGCCTGGATGGAAAGATGGATGCTTGCTA
>JAOTSI010000273.1 GCA_029865005.1 Desulfobulbaceae bacterium | reverse complement strand
TTTCCAACAATTTGAGGCTTAAGGCTTCATAATTATCATCAGTATGGCCTTTATCGGTATACACCGGACAGGTAAAGCCGTTTTGCCGGGCATGGACCACTTCATAATCCCAATAGGCACCTTTTACCAACCGCACGGTAAAAGGCGTGGATCGTTTACTACTCAGGGCAAGTAACCGTTGACAATCCCTTCCACTTGATTTGAGATAGGCCTGAACAACAATCCCCATATGGGGCCAGTCAATGAGATCAGGATGGAGGGCCAACTCCTCGAAGAGAGAATAGGTAATTTTATGGGCCGCCCACTGCTCCAGGTCGAAATTAATGAAAACATTCTTTTGCCGAGCCAAGCGCAGCAAAGGAAGCAGACGTTCCTTGAGCCTGGCCAACGAGCCCTGAAAATCCACTTGGTCCATATAGGGATCCAAGGCGGATATTTTTATGGACACATTGGCCTTGGGCAACGGGCCGAGAGATGAACGATGGAGGATGGGTTTTTCCGGCCAGCCTTTGACTCCGTCGCCAAGCATGCTGATGAGCGCTGAGTACTTATCCAGATAACGCTGCGCTTCCGCCGCACTTACGGTGGCCTCGCCAAGAATGTCAGCGGTAAATGTTAGATTTTTGCGGCCAAGTCTTTCAAAGACCCGCAAAGCCTTTTTTTCATCACTTTGACAGATAAATCGACGGGCCATTGCGGTGACATTGCTCCGTATCACCCGCCCAGCCAAAGGGGACATAACCCCACCCGCCGCTAATCCGAGGGCGGTTCGAATAATCTTTGGTAGGTCGCGCCCTTCCTTTAGTAAATAATCCTGCACATGGGAAGCCAGGGCCGTATTGGTACGAAGAACCGGTAAAACATCCACAAAACGAAAGCCATCAACCTTGAGCGATTCATCATTCATTACCCACTCCAGCAACTGACCCTGCCAATAACGGCGATCAAAAAGAGATGGGGTCCGGTCTTTCATTTCCAGCCAATAACGCTCACCAAGCTCAATGATCCGATTATTACGGTCCTCGGAAATTGCAGAGTTTTCCATTATCATTCTCCAAGTTGCGACTCCGAACGGACGCAACTTAAATATTTATATAAGACTTAAACAGTACGATTATACCAATCAAGTTTATTTACTTTTTAAAGATTATAGCATGAAACTGATTGAATAGATGAAAACGGAATGTTCGCTGTCAAGAATTCGGAAATATGACGATAGGACAAGGGCTTACTCGCGGCAAGGTGGGCAAATTTTATCTCTGCGTGGAAGGAGAAACTATCATTTTTAGAAATCGTCCTCCGAGTTGTAAAGAATAGTACCCTAACATCGGACTGATTTGCATCTATGCGCCCCATAGCCCATAACCGTCAGGCTAAAAAATGCAATTAATTAAAATACTAAGCAATTTAACACAGTAAAAGAAGGGCGATCACAAGGATCGCCCCTACGCACGCTCGTAGCATTTCGGGATATATGACTGAATGATTAACGCACTAAACTTATAAATATTGTGGTGTTATTCCACGGTTTCGCCTTAATAGAATATAGTATTTTGATCATATTTTATAACTGTTAAGCCTTTGCCTGACGGCTATGCCTCTTAGACGTCAGGCAAAGGAGAGCAACCAGTTAGCATACGTAATCATGTTGCATAATAATAGAAGGGCGATCACAAGGATCGCCCCTACGTACGCCCGCAGCTTTTCGGTATATAATATTGAATGATTAACGCACCAACTCTAAAAACATTATCGCTGTTTCGGGGTTTTGCCTTAGTTTACTATATTATTTTGTAAATATATTTTCGCTTTTAGGTCTTAACCTAACGGCTATGCTGTTCGCCCGGCTCTGATTTATTGCCCAGTCACACGACATACGTTAAATATCTAAGTCATTAAAGTAACGTTTGCATTTAAGAACTTTTTACTGTAGGTTGCTGGCTATTTTATCTGTACTGATGAAATTTCCTATTTTTTTACATTAATCTTTTTCATTATGCTTTATGATTTCAAGATAGTATCTAATTGCCTTTTCCTGTGATGAGATATTTTCCTTCTCTTATTATTTATAGTTCTTTTAGGGAGTAAAATGATTTTTTAATTCTCGACTACAATAATGAATTAAAATTGCAAACCCAGGTGACAAGAGTTTCACAAATTATGGTCCCAACTCACCTGCTCGCTATACCCCACTTACATACTTATATTAAATCAACTTACTTACTCTCTCAGGATGTATTTAACCTCTTAATTGCATAAACCTGAACCACCTGTGACCAGGTATCATTAATAATATATATTTTTCCGAATACCTAAAGGCAAAGCCACACATTAGCAACATCATGATCACATTACTTAAAAACGTAAATATTTATAGCCCGGAGCATCTTGGCATAAAAGATGTTCTGATTGCAGGCGGAAAAATAACCGCAATTATTGATAGCAATAATTCAGATCAAAGTATGGTACCCAAAAGTTGGGATGTTGAAGTTATTGATTTTGCAGGATCGTCTTTATTACCTGGTTTAATCGATAGCCACACCCATATTACAGGGGGCGGCGGTGAAGCAGGGTTTGCCACTCAAGTACCGCCAGTGGCCATTTCGCAATTTACCGCCGTTGGGGTGACAACAGTTATTGGCCTATTGGGCACCGATGACATAACCCGCAGTACCGGTAATCTATTGGCCAAAGTTTATGGACTGCGCGAAGAAGGGTTATCGGCATATTGTTGCACTGGCGGCTACCACTATCCATTAACCACCTTGACCGGAAGTGCCAAATCCGACATTATCTACCTGGAACCGGTTATTGGCATTGGTGAGTTTGCCATAAGTGATCATCGATCAAGCCAACCTACCTATCAAGAGGTTATTCGCCTTGCCAGTGATGCCCATGTGGCAGGCTTGATTACCGGAAAAGCCGGGGTTATTCATTTCCATCTTGGTGATGGTGAACGTCGACTTGAGCTGATTGAACGTGCTATCTCAGAGAGCGAAATCCCCGCCAGAACGTTTCACCCTGCCCATGTGAATCGTAATAAAGATTTGTTTGAAGAAAGTTGTCAATTATTGAGCCTGGGAGGATATATTGATCTCACCGCATTTCCGGAGGGATCTGCCGAACCAGGGTTAACGGCATTGGAAGCTATAGAAATAGTGATAAATCGCAACCTGCCTTTAAATCGGATAACTGTTAGTTCTGATGGCGGCGGCTGTCTTCCCAGTTTTGACAAACAAGGTAAATTGCTGCGTATGGATTTTGGGAGTTCAAAAACCTTACTTGAAACCCTGCAAGCCGCATTAAAGGCGGGTTTGCCGCTAGAAACTGTCTTGCCGATGTTTACCTGTAATGTCGCTGAACTGTTACGACTTAAAAATAAAGGAAGAATTGCATCGGGTAACGATGCAGATCTGTTAATTTTAAATAATAAATACGAAATTACTGATGTGATGGCCAGAGGAAAATGGCACAAGCGTAATGGCAAATCAGTAATAATCGGAACTTTTGAATAGAGGTGGTTATGTGTCCAGCAAAAGTTGCTGAAGGGGAACAACGGGGATTTGTTATTCCCATTGGCGGAGCAGAAGATCGTACTGAAGACCCTGTTATATTAAAACGTTTTGTTAAATTGTGCGGGGGCAAAGATGCCAAAATAGTCATTATTCCCACAGCATCCATGAAGGCGGAAACCGGCCCTAATTACGAATCTGTTTTCAATGATCTTGGAATAAAACAATCGACTTCATTACCCATCAATACCAGGGACGATGCCCAGAGCAGTAAATACATAGAAGAAATAGAAAAATCTTCCGGTATATTTCTCACCGGAGGCAATCAACTCAGGCTATCAACCATTCTGGGCGGAACCCCCGTGGCCCAAGCCATCAGAAGATCAAATGCCGCAGGAGTTCATGTTGCCGGCACTTCAGCGGGGGCCGCTATCATGCCAGAACACATGATAGCCGGTGGCCCAACGGGTGCTCTACCTAACGAACAGGGAGTTACCTTGGCACCAGGCTTGGGACTGATTAATAAACTAATCCTTGATCAACATTTCAGTCAAAGAAACCGCCTGGGACGCTTATTATCAGCTGTATCCTACAACCCCTTTGCAACCGGTATCGGTATCTGCGAAGACACTGCCGCCTTCATCGGCCCAGATGGGGTGTTAGACGTAGTGGGTCAGGGCAATATTACCGTGATTGACCCATCGGACCTGAAGTATAGCTCAATGGCTGAAGCTAAAGCAGGTGATTCCATCACCCTGATTGGATTAAAACTTCACATGCTAAGTAGTGGTGCCAAATATTGCCTGAAAACCAGACAGGCATCACCAAAATAGCGATTACCGGGGAAAAATCGCTTAAGCGCCCGGCATAGTCCACTGACAATTAAATTATCATATTTTTAATATTAAATAGTCACATCTATAAAGGATACTGAAAAGTCACTATGAAAATTATATCCTCAAATGTCTATGTCGGTCCAAACGTTTACGCAAATTTTCCTGTTATTCGTCACGTTGTTGATTTGGGAATATTAGAACAGTATCCTTCGGTAAAACTTGGAACAGCCTTTATTGACGGGCTCAATGATGCCTTACCAGGGTTACACGAACATGGTTGTTCCCACGGAGTGCCTGGTGGTTTTATAAGACGTTTAAAAGAAGGTGATGGCACCTGGATTGCGCACATCTGGGAGCATGTAGTCCTTGAGCTTCAAACCATGGCCGGAACTGAAGTGTCCTTTGGTAAAACACGGGGAACCGGTGTAGAGGGCCAATACAATATGGTCTTTCAATATATGCAACGGGACGTAGGCTTAGAATCCTCTAAACTCGCTAGAAAACTCCTTGTTTCATTAATGCCGAAAAGCATTCAAGCACAACTACATACCAAACTAAGTGATGATTTTAATTTCAGCGAAGAACTAGCAAATTTCATCCATTTCACCCAACGCAAGGAGCTTGGACCCAGTACTCAATCACTGGTTAATGCTGCCGAAAAACGCGATATCCCCTGGTTGCGATTAAACCAATACAGCCTGGTACAATTTGGCCATGGAAAGTACCAGCAACGCATCCAAGCAACAATCACTAGTCAGACCAATCACATTGCAGTTGAAATCTCCTGCGACAAGGAAGATACCCATCATTTACTAAATGATCTCGGTTTACCGGTACCACAACAGCGAATGGTTTATTCTGAGAAGCAGGCAATCAAAGCTGCAGAAAGAATTGGATACCCCGTGGTAATAAAACCATTAAATGCCAATCATGGGCGTGGAGTATCAATCGACCTGACCAGCGAAGATAAGATACCAGCCGCTTTTGATTATGCCCGCAAACACAGCACCAGTCGTGCAATTTTGGTCGAATCATTTCTCACCGGTTACGATCACCGAATGTTGGTAATCGATGGTGAACTGGTGGCGGTCGCCAAAAGGGTGCCAGGCCATATTATAGGTGATGGTAAAAGTACTATTTCAGAATTAATCAAAATTGTTAACCAGGATCCTCGGCGAGGAGTTGGACACGAAAAAGTACTAACTCAACTGGAAATGGACACCCAGGCTTTACGATTAATGGGAGAGGCAGGCCACACCGAAGACACCATATTACCGGATGGAGAGAGATTTTTCCTCCGTTCAACGGCTAATCTATCTACCGGCGGCACGGCTATCGACATGACCGATGTCTTACACCCTGACAATAAAGCAATGGCTGAACGGGCGGTGAATGCTATTGGTCTGGATGTTGGTGGTGTTGATTTTCTAACGGCGGATATCACAAAGTCCTACAAGGATATCGGCGGAGGAATCGTAGAGATAAATGCCGCACCGGGCTTTAGGATGCATGTCGCTCCAAGCGAGGGCAAGCCCCGAGATGTTGCTGGCAAAGTGATGGACATGTTGTTTCCACCAGCCTCACCAACCCGGATCCCTATTGCCGCCATCACCGGTACCAATGGCAAGACCACCACCTCCCGGATGCTGTCCCATATACTCAAAACAGCAGGACATGTAGTTGGGATGACATCAACTGAAGGTGTTTATGTTGATGGACACCTTTCGGTTAAAGGCGATATGACTGGTCCCGTTTCATCGCAGATCGTATTGCGAGATCCATCTGTGGATATTGCCGTTCTTGAAACGGCGCGAGGCGGCATTTTACGTGCCGGCCTGGGTTATCGTGAAAGCGATGTTTCCGCCTGTTTAAATATCCAGCCTGACCATTTAGGCTTGAAAGGTATCGACACTCTGGATCAGCTCGCGGAGATTAAACAAGT
>JAOTSI010000272.1 GCA_029865005.1 Desulfobulbaceae bacterium | reverse complement strand
ACGATTTATGGGAAGAACTCGGTTCACTGGCTGAAGATGAGTTATTTCATGTGGTAACTAAACTTTTTGCAACGTACGAAGAAGAATTAAAACGGCAACCTGATAGCGTTGAAGTTGCGAACTTCTTCAAGCACCTTGATAATGCCATCACTTTGACCACCCAATGTAATAGTAATCGAAGATAATCAAATTGGGCCGTCCGTCCGTTCCGGTTCTGTAACTTGAACCGGATCTTGAAATAGTTACGTGCCTTCACAGGGTTTATAATTAATTGGTCAAAACATCTTAAGATTGCTAAAATACCCCTTTTTCATTGAGATACTGGGTGTATTTTCTATCTTCAATAAGAATATGATTGATAATCCAATCCGTTAAAAAGTTAACAATCCGCATATCGATTTCCATCTCACCGTTTCGCAATTTCTTTTCAATTTCCCGTGCCTCATCGGCAAAACGTTGGTGTTTTATTTTATGGAGATCAAATTCGGGATAGCCGTATTTTTTCATTAATCCCTCCTCCATGTCAAAATGCATAGCGGAGTAATCCACCAGGAAATCCATAAGGTCTTGATGGATGGTCGTTTTTTTGTCGTCTAAAATTGCTCCGTGCAACAAATTAGCCATACTAAAAAACTTTCGGTGATGTTCATCCATTTCTTTAATATTGACGTTATACTCTTCACGCCACTCAAAGAATGGAACACTTAAAGTTTCAGGATGAATCATCATTTCCATTCGTCTGACGTAGGTTTCAAATAGCTTCCAACCGACAATGGGAATATCGAGCAATACTTCGCCTTTAATATGGAAAATATCAGCTGAACTCAGTAGGCGTACTTTATAGAGACTTGGCGTATTGAATAAAACTGTTCCTTCTCCAAAAAAATCACCTGCATGAAGGGTTTCGATGACATCATTGCCCACATATATCTGAACGATTCCCTTTTTAACTACATAGAGTTTACGCTTGAAACCAACCGGGCAGTCTGGTTCATCCTTAAGGTTGTCAGGTACTCCCATAGCAGCCATGGTTATAGTTTCCCTGTTAACCTCCCGGAAGAACTGTTTGTCTTCCTGGTAGGAACGTACATGCATGGCTTGGGCTATATTGTTTTGGATAGGGTAGGAAATGGATTCCCCGAACAACCAGGTTTTCTGAAGAAATTGTCGTTTTTCCTGAAGGCGCTGGGTCTCAGCATAGAGGCCATTGGTAATGACAAACTTAAGATACAGAGTAGAGGGGATTTGTAATACATTGACAAAGTTAGTGGCTCTATATGTTTCCAAAGACTCTGAACGGGTTAAGCCGGATATTTCTCCTACTAAGCCACCAGCGGAAAGAATGTTATGTACACCTGAAACACTATTGATCATTTCAACTTCACCGGTCAATATGAGATAAATCACATCATTGACCATGTCACAGCGTAACAAAATAGATTCAGGATTAAAGGTCTCTAGTGGATTATTGAGCAGGATTCGTAACTGACTGGTGGGGACATCTGGAAAATAAGTTCGCAGGTAATTATGGGCATACATCCGCATATAATCCTGATGACTGGGAATCAAGACATCCACCATGCCAAAAGGTGCACCGGATCCTATCTGTTTTTCTCTCGCTGTGAGATCCCGTGAAGTATGGGATAGAACTATTTTGCTGGAGTGATCACTTTTAAAATCATCGGCATTTCCATGAATCATCCCCTTGCCGATATCGATTTTCTTAAGGTCAACCTCTTTAAGATATTCCTCCTTAACTTGCTCATAAAGGTGTTGGCTGACCCCTGGACTATCAGGATTGTCGGTTACCATATCCTTAAGAACCTCAAGGCTTATAATGTCAGCAAGATGGGCATAGGTTCGTCTATATCCATCTCCTCCCAGGGTCCGAAACAGGAGAACCGTGGTTTCCACCGGATGGGGTGAGAAAACCGGCCTTACTTCTAAACTGTCTATATCATTCCAAGTGTCTGGTTGAAGGTCGTGCACTTCGAAATAATTTATAAAATCATCTTCGTCCCTGGACATAAGAGCGGCCATTTTTTTAATGACCGACGTTCTCACAAGTGGGGTAGCATAATATTTCATCCGTTGATCTGAACGCATGAGGTCTGCTAAGCCAGCAAAATGATCATCATGGGAGTGAGTATGGAAAATACCCTCCACCTCATTGACACCTATGCCCAGGGCTGTGAGGCTATGAAGAATATTAGGTCCGGCATCGATGAGGTAAATCTTACCCTGGAACATGAGAACACTGGACATCTCCGGCTGGTCAGTGTCCCAACCGTCTCCGTTTCCTGAATGAATAATCCCGAAGTATTCTCGCTCGATATTTTGAAAGCCGAGGGTATAGGGGGAGGGATAGCGATCATGAGCTTGCAGATTAAGATCAACAATAACCCGTTCGTCCTGATAGCTGAACTCAAAAACATTCAGCCGCAGACGGCGAACATAAACGCCGTTTTTTATTTCTACTGAGCCATTACCTACAATTCGATAATCGAGTAGTTCCTCAGTTTGGAGTATTTTACCAAAAGAAAATTTTAGTTTCAGCCGAATCAATTCAGCTGCCATTTGTGGGTCGGCACCGGCAGTTACCAACTCTTTTTCAGTGGCAAGGCCGTAATTACCACGAAAAATATATTGCATTTGGGCTGCAATCTGACTCTCGGAACCAACAAGTATGGGCTTAACCCCGGTGTTGCATGGATGATTGGGGAGAATCATTCCCTGGCGATAAAGCATTTGAAGAGTGGGATATTCCGCCATGTTGGAAAAACTGCCATTTTGAATCAGAACATCGGAAAGAAGGATCACATTGGGACCGGTCTCAAAGGTGATCCCATTTTCCTCTTTTGTAACGATTAACCCTCTTTTCATGAGATGCTTCACGCTATCAGCCGGGCATGAACACATTATGCAGAGTTCAGCTTCCGGAGCTTCCACCCAGAAAAGGCCCTTGGAAACTTGGATTTTAGTAAGTTTTGCCATAAATATTTATCCGGATAGCATGTATAATCTATACCGAAAACGACCTTTCCAATTCTATTTATTAAACATCGGGAGCAGCACGAAGAGCTACTTGATACTAATTGATTCTTAATGATTGTAGTAAATTTATAAGATTCAATCAAGAAACCTTTGTTTAATCATGCAAGAATTACCTGTTAAAAAAAATATAATTATTATTCTAGTTTTAGAAATGCTAACTATTCTCGTTAAAGATATATATATTCTTTGTTAAATCAAGATGATGAGATGGTTAGGGGATGGAGGGTGGGCAGCTAATGTCGTTGACTTTAGCTTTGCAAGAAGCGCTCTCGGTTTTGCTGGGCAAACACAAGGGGTGCTCCTACAGATTCCTAAAAACTGGTAAGCTTTCTCGATGATGCTTCAATTTGCTAAAGCAAAATCTTGTTTGCTCAACCATCCTTAGAGACTGGTACGGAGTTGTAGGGGCCCTCTTGTGGGTAATACTGTTGACTTGTGCAAAAGTTTTTAATTTTACAAAATGTTGAATCTACCCAGGATCTGTAGGGGCGGCCCCCTGTGGGGGGCCGCCCGGCAAAACCGAAAGCGACCCTTGTAAGGCTTAAGCCAACAGTATTGCCCCTTGTGGGTGCCCGGCTCTGGCTGTTTTAAGTGCGGTTTCCTTTAAGTTAACAACATTGAGGCTGAGCACAGAGGCTATAACTATCCTATTAAATATGGCAGCAATATTGTAAGTGGGACAGGTAGGTTAGGTTTATTCTTCTGCCGCAGCTAAGGGCCGCGAAACAAATAAATTATTCTATCTTTCGAGTGAAAGTGAGGAGCCTGTAGCTACTTACAATGAATGTAAAAAATATATAAAAATTCTTTAGCCAGCCAACTTTGCAGCAACGCTGGGGAAAAGAGCCATGTCAGTATGGGGCAGGAAGAGCGCAGCCATATAGTAATTCATGAATTCGGCATTATCCGCAAGCTCCAAATTAGTAATGAGTTGTCGAACATAAACTCGATCCCTAAAGCGGTTTACATCAGTTAGACTGATCTGGCACCCGAGCATGGAGGCATTGCCGAGGTAATAAAAACGGTCTCGGTCCATATCAGGTAACAATCCTATGTTTATGGCTCGTTCCAAATCGATATATGCCCCGAAGTTTCCGGCCATAATTACCCGATCCACATCGGCAAAAGTGAGTCCCACGGATTCAAGCAGAGTTTGATACCCCGCATACATGGCCCCCTTAGCCCGCATTAAATTATCCAAATCCACTTCGGTAATAACTATATTATCACCGGTTAATGAATCTTGTCCCCAGGCGATCACGTACTCCCAACCATCCTCTCCCTCACGAATACGAGAATTATCCAGAGTACGGTTGAACTTACCCTGCTGATCAATAACCCCGGCCTCCAATAATTCAGATACGATGGAGATAAGGCCGGAGCCGCAAATGCCGCTTGGCTTGATTCTTCCAATGGTAACGATCATTGGATCATAGGTTTGAGGATGAATATGAAAATTTTCAATGGCCCCGGCTGAAGCGCGCATGCCATGTTTTATTCCGCCGCCTTCAAAAGCTGGTCCGGCAGAACAAGCTGCGCAAACCATCCAATCTTTATTACCCACCACGATCTCGCCGTTGGTACCGATATCAATAAAAAGGCTTATCTCGTCGGACTTAGCCATCTGACAAGCATGTACTCCGGAAACGATATCCCCACCCACATAACTGGCAATACAGGGATAAAGAAAAAGCCGAACGCTGGGGTGAGCGTGGATGCCTAAACCGGCCGCCTTGGTCAAGGGGAACTGACTGACTGCCGGGACGTAAGGCGCCTCGCGAATATACTTAGGGTTAAGTCCAAGGAGCAGGTGAGACATCACCGTATTACCGGCAGCCATGATATAACTAATATCTGAGGGGCTAATAATAACCTTACGGCAAATATCTTCAATAATACTATTAATAGTAGAGACGACTTTCTCTTGCAGAGACCGCAGACCACCGGGCCTATTAGCGTAGATCATACGTGAGATCACGTCTTCGCCGTAACGAATTTGAGCGTTATAACCCGAAGCTTCGTCGATCACCTCACCGGTATTAAGATCAATGAGTACTCCGCTGCAGGTGGTGGTACCGATATCAACTGCCAAGCCGTATAGGCGATCCGTGGTATCACCCGCCTCCACATCGATAATCCGGTCCGGTTCAGTTTCCCGCTTACCGTGCAATAAGAGTAGCGTTACTTTCCATTGGGCATCTCGCAAGGTAACTGAAAGCTCTTTTAGAAGCTCGGGATGGTCATAGGTGGGCTCCCTGCTCTCAGGCATAGCTTTTTTTAGCCCCCGCATGATCCGTAGCATATCAGATACATTATCGTCCATGGTTGGGGGGTCGAGTTCAAGATAAATTTTAGTTACTGGCGGGTCCACGCCCCAGGTGCCGATAAGTGCATCAAGGGATTTAGCGGAGATAGTACGAGTAGTTTTTGGCTTGCGTTTTAAATCCTTGCCACTCTCTTTAACTCCTTCAGGGATAGTGATCGTCAAATCGGATTCCACTGTGGCCTGGCAGGCTAGACGAATACCATTGTCCCAATCTTCTTGCTTTAAAGTTCCTTTCTGGGCTCGTACTTCGCCCTGGTCCAATCGAACCTTACACTTGCCGCAAACTCCATCTCCGCCACAATAGGCATGAACATAAACTCCTGCAGCGGCCGCAGCAGAGAGGAGATTTTCACCGGGCTCTACTTCAATGGTTACATTATCCGGTTGAAACTCGACTTTATATTGCATATCATCACCACATTTATTGGCAAAAAGTTAAAAAGCGTATTTTTTAATGGAAATGCCGCCTTATAGCACACTCCCAACAGGAATTCAACGAGGTTGAAACGATGGATATAGTAACAGAAGAAAGCAACTCCCAGAAAAAATGGCTCAAAGTCTCAATCCACTGTCCGGGAGAATTGGTCGATTCTGTCTCGGACTTGCTCGCCGATTTAAGTGGCTGTGGAGTAGAAATTAAACCGTTGGATAACGATGCCGATGTTACCGGATTCTTCACCCCTGACCCACAGAATATTGAAAAAATACAGGGTGAAATTATTCAGCAACTCGACACCCTGCTCCGGCTACTGGATCACCCCTTTATCCAGCCACGTTTTGAAGCCATGGACGATGAAGATTGGGCTGTGAGCTGGAAGAGATTTTTCAAACCTTTCGCCATCACCGAGGGATTGGTCATCAAGCCCTCCTGGGAAGAATATTCCCCAGCAGCTGATGAAAAAATCATCGAACTTGATCCGGGCATGGCATTCGGCACCGGCCAACACGCCTCCACCAAAA
>JAOTSI010000271.1 GCA_029865005.1 Desulfobulbaceae bacterium | reverse complement strand
AGACCGGATTTACATAGGATTAACTATAGCTCACCGGCCTGCTTGCACACATGTGCAGCACTGGTAAACACTTAACAGTCCGATGCTATGCAACTCTTTTTTACAACCCGGTGAACAGTTAGGCACCTGTGCAGTTCATATAGTGTAAGGGGGGGGGGACGGCCAAAGCTGTGGCCTTGTGAATTTGAAAGAAATATCTCTATTCAGCTGGGCACCCACAGAGGGCAATACTTTTGACTTAAGGCTTACAAGGGTCGTTTTCGGTTTTACCGGGAACTCACAAAAGGTGCCCTACAGGCCTATGATAATTTCAAGACATGATAAAACAAACAAGATTTTGCTTAAGTCAACAATATTAACCCACAAGGTGGGGCAATCAATGATCGCCCCTGCCTATGCTACCTAGCTTCTTTAAACCAGCTAGTTACAACCAATGTGACCAGGTCACCTTAACATAACTCCTTCTCAACCACTCTATTATCTTGACGTAAAATAGTCGGTGGCACCTCAAAGTCAGATGGAATAATCCGTACTTCCTTGACCGGAAAACCTTTCCCATCGGGATACCCCACAGTCTCCTCTAGAGGAGCGGGATGGGTAGTGGATGACAATCCATTCCCATTCCATAAGGTAACTGCTCTACCTAAAAGAAACATCATCATGATGATGACGAAATAAACAAGAATCAACATCACCCCTGGATCTCCATATCCACGAGTGCTACCGTCGCGTCGTTGATTCATAACTCCTACCTGCTCTCTTTTCATCTCTTCTCTCTCAAAAAACTCTCTCTTTTTCTTCTCTCTCTACATCTCTCAACGGATAAATGAGCCTGTTGATTTACTACCAATCACAACACGCGACCCACAACATGTAGCGTAAATCGGTGCAACGGTGCGCTGTATGACGTGGGTCAATTTTGAAAAACCGACTAAATCAACAGACTCATAAATAAGTAACAAGTTACAAATAATCATCCATAAATAATATTGCTCATTTATATTTATTAGGGAAGAAATTAAATATGATGAATTATGACATTAATGGTCATTATCTTCATGTATCCTCGAAACTCCCCCATAAACAATCTTCCATGCGCAACAACACTTTCATGATTATGACTAGTTAATATATTTTTCAATCAGGTAGGTATAACAAAGAATTTCAAAATTTCTATCACCAACCATTCACCAAACAATAACTTAAAATCACGTCTAAGACGTTACCACATTTGCTACTCATCACCATAACCACTTACCAAGTACCACAAACAATTAATTGACTTTTCAATATTTTTAAGTACGATTTAGAAATCAATCATCACCGATTCTTCCTTGTAAACACTTATCATGCTGGTTTATTATGACGATTTTCTCCATCATCTTAGGGGCCGTGGTGGGAGCAATCCTGCTCCGCTTCCCTGCCGGACTTATTTTCGGTGGCCTTATGGGCTACCTGCTCTTCCGTGTAAACGATTTGGAAATCAAATTAAAACAGTTGGGCGATAAACTCCCTACTCCCGAAACTAAAAAATCCACTTCTGTTCCCCTTCCACCTCATATACATCTTTCCGACGAGTTAAAACAACCTGAAATATCCGACCCAATTGAAACAATAACAAAACAATCCGATGAGGAAGAATACCCAACGTTTACCCTAACAGATGAACCTGAATCACAAATTACCCCTAAAGCTCAAGTGCGCCACCAACCACAACCACTCAATCACCCAACAGAAGCAGCCAGCCATACCGATCATAATGATCTCAGAAATATAATTAAACGCTATTTCACCGGTGGCAACACCGTGGTCCGCGTCGGCGTAGTGGTTCTCTTTTTCGGCGTTAGTTTTCTCCTAAAATATACAGTGGAGCAAAATCTTATTCCCATTGAACTACGGCTGGCAGCCATCGGCCTTGGCGCTATAGCCATGCTTGGCATTGGGTGGCGGCTACGACTTACCCGTTTTAACTATGCCCTTATTCTGCAAGGCGGCGCAGTGGGTATTTTGTATATGGACATCTTCGGAGCAATGAAACTCTACCATCTTATACCACTGAGTTTCGCTCTACTGCTACTCGTCTGCCTTTCGTTTTTCTCCGCCGTGCTTGCCATTGCCCAAAATGCCCGCGCCCTTGCAGTCATCGGCATTACCGGTGGTTTTCTTGCCCCCATCCTCACTTCCAGCGGCTCCGGCAACCATGTGATGCTTTTTAGTTATTACGCTTTGCTAAACAGCGGCATTCTCTTTACCGCAAAATATAAACCGTGGCGAGAGCTCAACCTGCTCGGATTCTTCTTTACCTTTATCATCGCTACCCTATGGGGGGTACTCAACTACACTCCCGATCACTATGCATCCACCCAACCTTTTCTTATAATATTTTTTATTTTCTACGTTATCATAGGGTTGCTATTTACTAAAAACCAACCGCTGCGCAACAAGGGGTACGTAGATTGTACCCTTATTTTCGGCACCCCTTTAGTGTGTTTCGGTTTACAAGCAGCCCTGGTGAAGCCTTATGAATACGGCCTTGCCTGGTCAGCTTTGTCCATGGGATTACTATATGCCTGGCTGGCCCGCCTGATTCTTGATCGAGGCTCCGCTGCCATGCGCACCGTTGTTGAATCCTTTCTCGCCTTAGGAGTGGTCTTCGGTACGGTGGCCATCCCCTTAGCCCTGGACGGATACTGGACCGCAGGCTCCTGGGCGCTTGAAGGTGCAGCCATTGTTTGGATTGCTCTGCGTCAACAACGCATCCTGGCCCGTATCTTTGGACTTTCGCTCCAGTTCTGCGCTGGCATTGCCTTCTTGGTCATGAAACATACTTCAGATCCAACCATCCCAATACTTAACGGCCTGTTTCTTGCCGCACTTCTTGTCGCCATATCAGGATTTCTTAGCGGCTACTTTCTCTATCGCCACCGCCATGAGCTAGCGTCCAGCGTTCCAGAGAGTTTAATGTGCTTCTTCTGGGGACTCCTATGGTGGTGTGGAGCAGGGCTCCATGAAGTCCATTTCTTTGCTGGCTATCGTTATGAACTCTCATGGAATCTAGGTTTCGGCTTCCTTACCGCTCTTGTTGGTTATTATCTCGGCAACAAATATAAATGGCCTTACCCGCAACACATCTACAAGGGATTTTGCGCTCTCCTTATTCCCGCCGCACTCTATTCCTTTGCCGAAGTCAGCGGTCCTCCATCCCGCTACGGCGGGTGGGCAGCCTGGCTCCCTACATTAGGCGGCTGCTACCTGCTTATCTATCTCAACGAAAATAAGTGCAAAGTAATAGTTAGAGATCTCATCCACATTACCCTTGCCCTGGTGTTTATCTTTCTCATCACCGATGAACTGAGTTGGTGGACTGATCATTTCATTCACGGCAAAGGCGTTTGGGATACTGTTTGCTGGGGCTTAGTGCCAAACCTCTTCCTAATACTGATCACCAAATATCATAATCGGCTTCATTGGCCCCTTAAAGCCCACCAGACAACTTATCTGTATCGCACCGCCTTATGTTTAGCATTCTATCTAATCATCGGATCAGTGGTTACCAACCTTAGTAATCGGGGGAATCCTTGGCCCCTGCCCTACTACCCGTTCATAAACCCACTAGATCTTATACAAATAGCCGTTTTGCTCTCCCTTGGTGGTTGGCTCGTCTCCTTATCCGAGGAGCTCAATATCCAACCACTCTCCCTTTCACCTAAAAATCAGATAATCACCCTAAGCGCCCTTACATTTCTATGGCTTAACGGGGTGCTAGTACGCACCTTGCACCACTGGGCCGGCATCCCTTTTCACGTTCATTCATTTATCCGCTCCGATCTGGCTCAAACATATTTTTCTATTTTTTGGACTCTCTCCGCCTTTGTGATTATGCTTGGAGCCAACAAAAAAGGAATCAGAACCCTGTGGTCCACGGGAGCCTTCCTCATCGGGGTTGTAGTACTAAAACTATTTCTTTTCGATCTGGTTAATATCGGGACCCTGGAGAGGATCATCTCTTTTATGGGCGTCGGTGTCATATGCCTGGTTATCGGCTACCTGGCACCATTACCACCAAAAAATGATTTGAGTTAACAAACATTATGCACTACATACTTTCCCTGCTTCTTTTAGCGGAACTAATATTGTTTGCTCAACCACTTCAAGCAAACACTCCAACTCCTGATAGTTTTGCTTATGGGGTCAAACTCTCCGTCTCAAGCCAAGAACCGCTTTATGGAAGTGATTTACCCCCTTCCGTTTACCGTCACATCGGCAAAAGCGACTTGTCCGACTTACGCATTTTTAACGCTCAAGACTCGGTGGTGCCTCACTTCATCCGTCCTGCCAAACACACGAGCAAAGACCAAATATTACAATTACCCCTTCCTATCTTTCCAATGTTCGGGAAGTCAGAACAACAGCTACCAAATAACATCTCTGTCATGGTGAAGAGAGACCCATTCGGCTCCATAGTAGATGTTAAGCTTGCCGACCAAGAGGAAGAATCCACCACCCCATCAACGCTCTTTTATCTTCTGGATTGCACAAATATAAAGAAAAGCTTACACGGACTAGATATCTACTGGGAGGGAGTTGAAACTGATTTCTTCACCAAAATAAAAGTGGAAAGCAGCGAAGATCTAATCTCCTGGCAAATTCATCCCACCGCAACCATTGCAGCTCTTCACCATCTCGGCCGTAGTTTTTTTAATCGAAGAATCAAACTTCCTAATAAAAGATACCGCTACCTCCGCTTAACGCCGGTTAAGAGTGGTGAACAAGTCACCATCCACAAAGTTATCGGTTTACAATCCCACACCGTTACCAGCCATCCAACGGAACGTGAATCATTTGCAATTACTCCTTCCCGGCAAAATTCCAACTCCACCCAATTTCTTTTCGACCTGGGCGGCTTCTTTCCCACCGATCAAATACAAATCCTTTTGCAACAACCTAACTCCATGGCTGAGGCGCGCCTTCTCACCGGCCCCGACCCTAAGGAAGAAAACATGAAAGAAGTGTGGCGCGGCCTGCTATATTTCCTTGTTCGGGACGGGTCTGAAATGCGTAACGATACGATCTTATTACCTACAAATAAGCACCGTTACTGGAGTCTGGTGTTCAAAAACAATGAATCTGACCCTGGGGTTCCACCCCAACTCCGATTTAGTTATCTGCCCGATCAAATAATATTTCTTGGCAGTGGAAAGGGGCCCTTTATGCTGGCCTACGGGAACCCAACCATCCCGGCTCCCACCTTTGCCATGGATAGCCTACTCACTAAATATCGTGACAACAGTGGTAGAAAAATAAAGGTTAAACAGATTACGACAGGAAAGGAAATTATCTTGGGTGGAACGGAGCGATTACGAATGCCGCGCCCCTCACTGCCCTGGAAAAAATACATACTCTGGCTGGTACTTTTCGCCGGAACCGGCATGGTGGTCAAAATGTCGCTCAGTCTTTACAGGCAACTGAACACGGATACGAAACAAAACGAAAATAAAGATTAATCGTACCGTGTCACAGGGTTCGCAACTAGCTGATTTGATATATTATGAATTTGGAAGTGGTCACAGGCGTCTCATCTTCATGGGGTAGCCCCTTATGGCGAGCAGCGACAACCGCCTTAATCTGAGAGACCTATAACCACTTACACAATGAGTCGGTTTTATAATTTTACATCCCAAGTGGTCCCCTCGGAACCATCCTTGAGTTCAATATTTCGTTCAAGCAAGGTATCACGGATAGCATCACCTGCTGCCCAGTCCTTAGCCTCCCTGGCTTGAGCCCGCTTCTTAATTAATCCGGCGATATCCTCCTCACTGAGATCAATGGCGGCGAGCAGATCTTGTTTCTTTTTCCGGATATATTCCACCGGATCAAGCCGCAGAATGCCCAAGATTTCAAGAAGATCACGAAATATTTTCCCGGTACTGCGCAACAGCTCCACATCCCCTGCGGCTGCTAGGGAAGGCATGGCATCCATAATCTTATTGAGTATTTTCACTAAATCGAAAAAATTACCCAGCGCCTGAGCGGTATTAAAATCATTATCCATGGCTTGTTGAAAACGAAGCTCCAGGGATTCGATTTTTTTCATATCTTTCTTAGAGACCACCGAAGCAACATCAGGACCGCCTTCGGGCAATTGCATAATTTTTGCCAAACACTCATACATCCGATCCAAACCAGCCACAGCCTCGTTCATTACTGTTTCAGAAAAATCGAGCGGATTACGATATTGGGTGGAAAAAATCAACAAACGCAGTACTTCTGGTGAGTAATTAGCCAATACGTCGCGGATAGTGAGAAAGTTATTCAAAGACTTGGACATTTTTTCATCACTAATGGT
>JAOTSI010000270.1 GCA_029865005.1 Desulfobulbaceae bacterium | reverse complement strand
TTTGGGGATCCGGTGGTTATCTCGGTGGAGTGTTTTAAACGTATGGGAATTGAAAATAGAAAGTGTTTGCTGTGTTGGTTGTAGTTCAAGTTGCCATGGGGTATGAGGGGTATTAGTGAAGATTAGGGTCGAGGAAAATAATATATGTTTCGGAATCGGAGTTTTCACTTACCGGCGCAGGGTTTTTAGTTATCTTTATTGTTAAAATAGTGGGGGTTAAGTATTATGATGTAACTGTACCCTTGATAAAGAAGATGGCCCAAAAGATGTGTATGTAAGCGATAGACTCTAAGATGGAATAATATATTTTATACGCGGTCCTTAATATCATTATGTCAGCAGGTATTTTTTGAGAATTTGACATAAATTGTATAAATATTTTAAAAAAGATATTAAAAGATGATAGCTATGAATTCATTGGTTTATCTATCGTTATGATTAATTATGTAGGTTTTTTATGTAATATTTTTAATTAACGATATAGTATCGTATCAAAATATATTTATGGGGACTTAAGGAAATTCTTCGTATTAAGATAATTAAAAGTAATATTTTTTTCTAAATTTATAATATAGCGTCGGGTAATCTGGCGAATAAGGGACACAAAGGAGAAGAAGAATAGTAATGAAAAAAGGATATTTTGGCCAATGGGGTGGAATGTTTGTCCCTGAGATATTGCACGAGACATTCATGCAATTGATCGAAGCCTATGAAGCTGCCAGAGCCGATTCTACATTTTGGCAAGAGTATTTAGAAGTGATGGCTAACTACTCCGCCAGACCGACTCCGCTTACTTATGCACATAATTTGACCAAGCATTTTGGTGGTGCTCAAATTTACATTAAACGTGAGGATCTAAACCAAACCGGTGCCCACAAAGCTAATAATGTTATGGGACAGGGCCTTCTCGTTAAACGTATGGGTAAAAAACGGGTTATAGCCGAGACTGGAGCTGGTCAACACGGTGTGGCAACTGCCACCATGGCGGCTCGTTTCGGCTTTGAATGCGTAGTGTATATGGGGGAAGAAGACGTTATTAGGCAACGGCCCAATGTGTTTTGGATGGAAAAACTCGGTGCTAAAGTGGTACCGGTGCGTGACGGTGCCAGAACCCTAAAGGATGCCATTAATGAGGCCTTCCGAGACTGGGTTACCCTGATGGATTCAACTCATTATGTGTTGGGTACGGTGTGCGGTCCCCATCCTTTTCCTGAAATGGTTGCCTGGTTTCAGTCGATTATCGGTCAGGAAGCGCGGCGACAGATCATTGATCAGCATGGTAAGATGCCTGCCCGTGTTTATGCTTGTGTGGGCGGTGGCTCCAATGCTATTGGTGTTTTTCAGGGATTTTTAGATGAGGATGTGGAGCTTGTTGGGGTTGAGGCTGGCGGCAAAGGTCTTGATACCGGACAACATGCTTCAAGGATGAAAGGTGACCGGGCTGCCCCAGGGGTTACACAAGGTTATAAAACCATGTTTTTGCAAAACAAGGATGGTCAGATGATTGATACCCATTCCATCGCTGCCGGACTTGATTATGTGGGTATATCACCTATTCTTGCAGATTTAGGTGAAAAGGGTAGGGTGCGTTTTGAGGCAGCCACCGATACCGAGGTATTGGATGCTCTTACCCTGACTATGCGTACTGAAGGTGTTATTCCGGCTCTTGAATCATCCCATGCTTTTGTGCAGGCTTTTAAAGAAGCGCCTAATATGTCTCCCGATGAAGCGATCATTATCAATATGTCGGGGCGGGGTGATAAGGATATCTTTACCATTGCCAAGGCCTATGATGATCCTTCTTGGAAGGAATTTATTATTAGCCAGGCAGATGGCTTTCGCAAATAATGGTCTAGGATAATTATTTTATCAAGGCCCTGATATGTGATGGTTAATGTAGGTGTTAACAAGATCGCAACCCAAGCAGGAAATATACGACTAATGAATAATTTGGAAGCTGATTTACGAGACAGGCTTAATAAAAAACCCATCCTATTAATGACTCATTTGGTGCTGGGTTATCCGTCTTTGGATACTAATTATGAAGTAATTCGCCAGATGGCGGAAAACGGGGTGGATTGCATTGAAATGCAAATTCCCTTTTCTGAGCCCATGGCCGACGGCCCGATTATTGTCGCCGCCAACCAAAAGTCCCTTTCGAAAGGGATAACTGTTGAAGATTCCTTTCAGTTTGCGGAAAGGGTTATTAAGGAATTCCCCCAAGTCAATTTTTTATTCATGACTTATTATAATATTGTATTTCGTTATGGTGAGGAGCGTTTTATCAAACGGTCCACCGATATCGGAATAAAAGGTTTTATAGTTCCAGACTTGCCGCCGGAAGAAGGTGAAACCTATATCCGCATCAGTAAAGAACACGGTATGGCACCCATCCAATTTTTCACCCCTACCTCTAGTGATGAACGGATGCGGGAGGTGGCGGCTATTGGTGGTGGTTTTATCTATTGCGTGGCCCGGCGGGGTGTTACCGGTACCAAGCTGGAGCTGGATACCGACTTGGTCCAATATCTTCAGCGTTGCCGGGCGGCAACTGAACTGCCTTTGGCGGTTGGTTTTGGTATTTCATCGCGTGAAGATATCCAGATGCTGACAGGTAAGGTGGAAATGGCGGTTATTGGTACTGCTACTATTCGCTTGGTTGACGAAAAAGGGGCTGATAAGGTTGCTTCATTTATGAAAAAATTACAGTAAAAAGTATATCAAAGATGAACAACGATACAATAGAATTGTTAGCCGGAGAAATTATTTGGAATCTTCAGGATCTATATTCCGGCCCCGAGGCAGAAGAGTTAACCGCTGATATAAATAAAAGTGATGAGCTGGCGACCTCCTTATCCGCTGAGTTTAAAGGAAAGGTCGCGGAGCTTGACGACGATAGTCTTTATAAACTGGTTCAACAGCTGGAAGGTTTAGAAAAAGGTCTTGCCAAGCTGGAGACTTATGTTTTCCTCAATTTTACCACCCAAACCCATGATGCGGCAGCTTCGGCCCTGGTGCAAAAGGTGGAGGAGTTAGGTGCGCGGGTTGGTGCACAAACGGTATTTTTTCAACTCGAATGGAATCTCCTGGATGATAAACGTGCTGCAGAGTTGTTGCAATCCGAGAGGTTGAACAAGTACCGTCATTATTTAACGGAAATGCGTAAGTTTGCGGTTCATCAGCTTTCTCCGCTGGAAGAACAACTATTGCAAGAGATTGCACCTGTTGGTCGTTCCGCCTGGTTAATGCTTTTTGAAAAGGTTATGGGGGCGGCTAAGTTCGGTCCCGATGGTCGTAGTGAGGAGGAGGTGCTCAGCGAACTCTACGCCGATGACCGTGAGGTGCGGAAGCAGGCTGCGGAGGATCTGACAGACGGGCTTGAGAAGCACAAGCATATTCTTACTCACATCTTTAATACCCTAGCCGCCGATAAAATGATTATTGACGGTAAGCGAGGCTACCTATCCTGGATCAGTAAGATGAACCTGGAAAATGAGTTGGCTGACGAAACGGTGGATACTCTGGTTGATACCGTTATTGAACGTTATGATATCGTTCACTCCTATTACCGCTTGAAAAAGAATGTCTTGGGGCTGGAAGAGTTGTGTGATTATGATCGCTACGCCCCGGTACCCGGCCTAAGTAATACCTCTATTTCCTGGGAAGAGTGTCGCTCAATTGTTCTGGATGGCTTTGCCGAATTTTCCCCCCGTATGGCTGAAATAGGCGAGCTGTTTTTTAGCAAGAACTGGATCCATGCTCCGGTGCTGGAGGGCAAACGGGGCGGGGCATTTGCCCACCCCTGCGTACCAGAAGTGCACCCTTATGTGATGGTTAATTATACCGGCAATCTACGTGATGTCTCCACCGTTGCCCATGAACTGGGCCATGGAATTCATCAACACTTGGCGGCGGAGCAGGGCTTTTATAACTCCAATACTACCCTGGTTTTGGCGGAAACAGCCTCGGTATTTGCCGAACTGTTGGTTTTCAAAGCTCAACGAGAATTGATTAAAGATCCGGCTGGACGCAGGGCTTTTACTTGTCAGAAGTTGGAATCAATTTTTGCCACAGTGTTTCGACAAGTTTCCATGAATCGCTTTGAGCATGCTATGCACACTACTAGGCGTTCCAGCGGTGAACTTTCCGCCGATACGTTGTCCACTTTGTGGGTGGAAACTCAGCGTCCCATGTTTGGTAATAGCGTGACCCTGACCGACAATTATGGGGTATGGTGGTCCTATATTCCCCATTTTCTGGGAACACCCGGTTATGTCTATTCCTATGCCTTCGGCGAATTGCTGGTCCTGGCTCTTTATGCCCGTTACTTGGAAGAGGGCGAGGGTTTTGTAGAAAAGTACCTCAACCTCCTCTCGGCTGGTGGGGTAGATACTCCCTACAATCTTTTGCGTTCATTTGACATTAATCTTGATGATCCCAACTTTTGGCACGGAGGCTTATCCGTTATTGAGCAGATGCTCAAAGAGGTTGAATAATTTTTTTTTGTCAGATGAAAAAGATACATCACCAAACGATAAGATGTTTTGCGTGTTATCTGGACGTAAAATTGAACTGTTAACTGCATGCTCTCTCGTAGCTTGAACCTACGTAGGGGCGATCCTTGTGATCGCCCTTTTTTTATATTCACACAGCACTCTTGATCTTGACCACTGTAAATATTTATACGCATATCTGTAAGCGTTCACCAACACCACCTCAGCGCACGATTAGGCCGGATTCACATAGGAAAAACTATAGTTCACTGGCCTGTTCATTCACATCCGCAGCACTGGTAAACGGTTACACATACTTTACGATGGAAATTATTTAAATTTAAAGCCAATTAGTATGAGCCGCATCATCAGAGTATCATAAAACAACGTAACAATACTCCGGTATGACGCCCTATCATGCTGGATTTTTAATTTTTATGGAATTATGGAAACAAAAATATTTAACACCGAACAAACAATTATCTTGGCCACTGGGTCCAGCAGACGACACGATTTTTTTCAGCAATTGGGCATCAAATTTGAGATATATCCTGCAGAGATTGATGAAACTCCGTTTATAGATGAGGATCCAGAAAAATATGCCCTTCGGTTAGCTCAAGGTAAAGCGGCAGCAGTGGCCGCCGAGCACCAGGCTGCCTGGGTCATCGGTGCTGATACCGTGGTGACCCTTGATGGTCATATTCTTGGTAAACCCAGGGATCCTGAGCAGGCCCTTGCCATGCTCACTCAGCTCAGTGGCCATACTCACCGAGTTATCACCGCCTACTCCCTAATATGCCAAGCAAAAAATATTTCAGTGGTGCGGGCCGCAACCACTGAAGTAAAATTTCATTCCTTTCCCGCCTCCGTACTGGAAGGCTATATCCGTACCGGCGAACCAATGGATAAGGCCGGAGCCTCTGGCATCCAAGGAATCGGCGGCTTCTTGGTCAAAGAGGTCTCCGGTTCGGTATCTAACGTCATCGGCCTCCCCTTAAGCGAGGTGGTAGAAGAACTTCTTTCCCATGGGGTTATTGCCCCTAATTAGTTGTACCTGTAGTGTAATTGTAAGTTTTTGTAGACATGTTGTTAGTGAGAATGGTTTTCGTTGTTCGGCTGAAAGGAAGGTTGTAGTTTGCAATAGCAAAGAATAATATATTTCAGGATTGTTAAAAGTGGTTTTTAAAGAATTCTCCAGGTACGGGATGAAAAAATGAACTATTAGGTCATTAATTGTTAAAAACAGGATAGTCGGGCTTGACAAAGATGTAGTGAAAGCATAACAATGGTAGTTTTTTTAAATTTGTTTAGATTCAATTTGTGGTCCAGTGATTATCTTTGAATAGTGTGGCTCTTTTAATATATTGAAATAATAAGGCTATGTTTTGTTATTGGGCGATGCACTATCAAGGATGAGTTTGTTGTATATCGTTGCTGGGTGCGGTAAGGTCACTTTTATAAAATTCGGTGAGACGCTATGGAAGTCGAATGTGTAAAATATAAGGAAAAAATGGATTCAGATGAAGCGGAGTGTCGCCATGCTGGTGATTATTGCAAGTACCGCACATCGTGTATTATTCAGTTTATGGCCAGTGAAAGAAAGGACCAACCCCCTGTAAGAAAACAGGAACCGGAAACAACGGTTAAAGGGGAAAAGGAGTAAGGTATGGAGCTCAGTTTCAGTAAGGGACACAACGGATTGTTGCCAGCCATTGCCCAGGATCATGCAAGTGGAGAGGTCTTGATGCTCGCCTATATTAATGAGGAGGCGTGGCGGAAAACTTTGGAAACTGGTAAAGCGCATTATTGGAGCCGTTCTCGCAATAAACTTTGGCTCAAGGGTGAGTCCTCCGGTCATGTGCAGATGGTTAAAGAGG
>JAOTSI010000269.1 GCA_029865005.1 Desulfobulbaceae bacterium | reverse complement strand
CACACTAATCCATTGTCCCGATTCAAGCTTTCGAGTAGCGTCTCCCAAACCGCAAACAAGCGGCACCCCGCTCTCACGGGCAACCAAGGCCAAATGATCAGCAGGGTTACCCAAGTCCACTACAATACCGTCTACAGTTTCCATAACCGCCACAGCATCCACCAAACTTTGATGCATCACTAAAATGGTCGGCTCTTTAGAATTAATGGATTCAAAATCCCCCCGACTACTCACCAGATGGACCCGACCCACCGCACGGCCACCCGATCCTCTGACACCGCCGCTTAGCAATAGAGGCCCGCTCATTCCGCAAGAATCTCCACTACTCTCCCTGTCCATGATCTGGGGTCTTACCTGTAGCAAAACCATTTTGCCTTCATCAGTAAATGCCCATTCAATATCCCTGGGGCAACCCTTGGCCTCCCTCTCTAACTCCATTCCCCAACGAACAAGAAGAGCGATTTGTTCATCGTCTAGAACCGGGACATCCTGCAACTCCTCTGCAAGCTCCACGTTTGCCACCCCACCTTCCTGCAAACAAACCAGTTGCTCTTCCTTTTGGGCGATCACACAACGATCAGCTATTTTTTTAGCCCGCCGATCAACAAGATAGACATCGGCCGGACTGGAGCCGCCAACGGCCGCCTCACCCAAACCATATACCGCACTAATCAACATCGCTCCGTCGGTGGGCAAGGGACTACTGGTCAACAAAACGCCAGCACTACGGGCTGGAACCATCTCCAGACAAAAAACTGCCATATCAAAATCCAGAGGATCTATCCCCCAATTACGACGATAGGCTAGACTTCGATTATTAAAATAACTAGCAGCCACCCGACGAAAAGCATTCCTTAGCCCCTCTTCATCAACCACGTTAAGCACAGTAGTAAACTGTCCGGCAAAAGAGTGGGTAGTGCTATCTTCACCCCTTGAGCTACTACGAACCGCCAACCCTTTACCTTGTTCAAAAAATTTCTCTGCAGCCCCTATCAAAGGACCTGAAACCTCCAAAGGAAGCGGCGCGGCCATAATCGCCAACCGTACCTTCTCAACCACAGCAGGTGAAAAATGTCCATCCTTCTCGCTTTGCCGCAACATGGACACCAGCCGAGCATAAAGCCCATCGTGATTTAAAAATGCCCGACACCCCTGAACCGTTATAACAAAACCATCTGGAACCGGATAATGGGCAATCCTTTTCTGCTCAGCTAAAGCAGCAGCTTTATTTCCCACAGCTTGAGCCATTTCCGAGGTAATTTCATCTAAGGTCAAACAAAAAGGTAAAGATTTTGGATCAGGCAAGGTCTCAACTATACTTTGAAGGTTCCCCTCTATTTGACGTTGAACTCTGAAAAGCCCTTCATGTCTATCAGCATCAAGATAATTAAGCTTTTCTACTAATTCGCCAGTAAGATCTAGTAATCGTATTATCTTACCCCTCATCTCACCCACTGCAGCCCGTGAAGAGAGACGACAATCAAGCTCTGTAAGTAATTCTACCGCCAGATTATTGGTATCGAGCAAACTGCGAAACACATGATAACGCTCCGTCAGATCTTCAACATACATAACCCTGCGAGCCCGTCGCATTTCTTGAAAGCCAGCAACAAGAGAACGAAACCATTTAAACATCACTTACCTCCTCCCGTGCTGAATGACCATATTTTTCAAGAAATTGATTGAAAAATTGATTAACTGCCGTTTCATCAGTCATCCGAACATCAAGCTGACGAGTAAACGCTACCAGCTCACCCAATCTATTGAGAATATACTCCATCTCCGAGCCATCGAGCATCTTAGCTTTAGCTGTTAGCAAATCACCCCTTTGCTCCACCCGAAAATGAAGACTAGCCAGAATCAATCCAATGAGTTCGGCTCGTCGTCTGCGTTTATCATCCTCTGCAAACCCACCCACAAAACGAAAATATATATAATTATCCTCTGCCTCTTCAGAAAGAAAAGCATCTATCACATTAAAATGATAACCTAACCGTAAACTAAGATTGCAATAATCATGGGCGACAATAGCTAGGTTTACCCCTGCATAGGCAGGCGGATTAACAAGTTGCGACAATGGACGGCTAAAACTACTCATAAGATCCTTAATCCCAAAAGGTTCAGAGTCTTTGGCCCAAGCATCGCCCCGCAACAAACCTGATAACAGTGCCTTAAACGGCAAGCTTCGCACCTCTTGTGGAGTTATCGGCTGACTGGCTTTGCCCTTTTGGTCCTTATCAGGATCCAGATCAATGATACGAATATTGATAGGTATTGAAGCTTCAAGAGGGCGACTGGTATAGGACTCCATGGCCGCCTTACTCTCCCCGTGGAGATCAATTAATCCTTCAACTGCTTTTTCATGACTAAAACGTATAATATCATGGAGAGTTCGGCAATTTTCAGGAACAAACCCCGAAGAAGAAGGATCAATCAGGTTAAGAGGTGCAATCTTACGAAGCAATCGCCTAAGAACACGTAGCTCATTGGAATACAAATATACTCCCTCACGTGCAGACTCCGTTCTAACCAAAAGATCAAGTCGCCCCCGGTACACTTCGCGCGCTTCCACATCCACTGTTATCTCCTCTCCAGAAGTCAAAATGGAGGTGGCAAGCTGGGTACCAAACAAGGCCGGGGTGTGATATTCCCTTGCAATAGTGGCAAGATGTCCTGTAGGGCTACCGACATCGGTCAAAATAGCCGCAGCCTTACGTACTATGGGACTAAAACGAGGAGAAGAATGTCTTGCCACCGCAATACCGCCCACGGGAAACGAATCGGGATCGGTATCTCGGTCTACATGAACCACAGGGCCTGCCGCAACTCCCAGTTGAACAACCTGCCCACGCCCATGCATTAATACTTCAGCACGACGCAAGGCTTCTACAATCTCAGCTGGCTGTGGAGGCGGTCGCACCGGAAGTTTTAGTGGTCTTGACTGAAGCAGCGTAATGCCGTGATCATTCATTGCCCATTCAATATCCAAAGGACCTTCAAAGGATTTTTCAAGTACAAGGGCAGTTTCTGCCAATAATCGTAGTTGATCAAGGGAAAGCATTGCTGAACCACGACGCATACCGTTATGGTAAAAATCCGTGGAGTTAAGCCCATCAGCCAAAGGTTTTGTACGGGACTCGGTTACAATATCACTCTCCAGCAACTTGAAAGGAGAATGTCTATCCAACACATAACTATCTGAAATAGTAGTTCCATTTACCACTCCTGCGCCATGGCCGGTCACAGCGCTAATCACCATGGTCTCAGCTGAAGGTGTCGCCGGATCTACGGTGTAAAGTACCCCTGCAGCCTTAGCCTCAGCCATGGTCTGAACCCCCACCGCCATGGGATACTCATCCGCAGTTATTTCCGAACCGAGGTAATCCAGAACTTTGGACGAAAAACGAGAAACCAATACCCGCCCATAGGCTTCAAGTACCTTCGACGTTTTTGGCTTAACATGAAGAACAGAAAGAAACTGACCAGCAAAACTTCTTACACCATCCTCCCCCACCGCGCTGCTGCGCACCGCCAACTCTCTGGTAGTAGGTTGGCGCTCCCGCAGCTCCACAAGTTGTTCTTTAACCACCGCAACCAATTCACTAGGAAAAGAAAAACCATCAAATAATTCTCTAATGGCGAACTCCTTTTCCCCATTAGTTTCAGTACCTTTTAATATAGCATCTATTCGTTCACCCAAGTTATTTTCAGCAAGACAACATCGATAAGCTGCCGTAGTAAAAACAAAACCATCTGGGACATGGATATTTAGTTGATTACCTACCTCTCCAAGGACGGCATTTTTGCCACCCACAAGATAATCCAGATCACGATTAACCAACCGATAAGGCAACACAAGAAAACGATCAAAATGCCCAGGACCACCAGCTACTAAGTCAGCCAAATGATCGGCAATATCAGTAAAAACCGGATAGAGGGAATTAAATGAGTGATCAGTAAGGGCATTAAGACAATATATCACCTCGCGAACAAGAGAACTAAGCTCTTCCAGACTACTATTCAAAAAGGCCTGATCAAAGACATATTCCCCACCTAAGGCCTGTTCCATTCGTGCTACTCGCTCCATTATCCTATTATTACATTCTAGAATACGACGAAAACGAGCAAGTGGTGTTGCAGAGTCGACTATTTTTTTACCGGTGGTTTTTCGCCCCAATGACAAATGAAACATATATGCTCCTCTCAAACAGAGTGCAAAGGAAGGGTAAATCGAAAAGCAGTACCTTTACCCGGTTCACTGCTTAGCATAAGTTCACCATTATGCTCTTTTATAATAGAATAACTTAATGAAAGTCCTAGTCCTGTACCGGTGTTTTTTGTAGTAAAAAACGGATCAAAAACATTGCGTCGAATATCTTCAGAAATACCCGGTCCAGTATCACTAATTTCCACAAGACCTGTTCCATGGTCTTCCCGCGCAATAATTTTTATTTCTCCGCCCTCCTCACCCATGGCCTGGCAAGCATTTAAAAATATATTTACCAATACTTGCTGAAGTTGATTGGGATTTCCCATTACAATAACAGGATACTTTGACATCTCATCACGAACATTAACCCTACCTATACGCAATTGATTTCTCAACAATGACTGAGTAGTACGAATCAATTCTACCAAATCAACCTTTTCCCAAGCTGAAGGTTTACGGGATCTGGAAAAATCTAAAAGGTGACGCACCACTTCTCGGGCTCTATCTGCCTGGGTAACGATATCACTCACCATTTCCATCCGGTCGTCATTTTCAATATTTGGTAAATCCTCCAGCAACACCTCGGCGGTTAAAGAAATATTATTGAGCGGATTATTGATTTCGTGGGCAATTCCGGCAGTTACCTTACCCACCGCCGCCAACTTAGCTGATTGAATCAGTTGGTTATGCTTGTCTTCCAACACATGAAACAACATATTTAGTGAACGAATAAGATCGGCGCATTCCACGCATCCTTTACTTACAGGCTCCACTGGAATGTCAGTAAGCTCACCTCTCATAATCTGGGCCACTGCCTGACGAATATACTCCAACGGACCAATTATCCATCGAATTAACGACAGGCTAAGTACACCACCAACCACCAAAGCAGAGGCCAAAATAACTAACGCCACATGACGATACCTACGTGTATCTTCTTCCACCCCCTTACGAGCCAAAGCATCAACTTCAAGAACAAACTGTGTCAGCTCATGACCTTGCTCACGAAGTTCATCTCTATATCTAGCCGATTCCTCTGGTGAGAGGGGTGGTTGATCAATCCTCTTAAGCCTTGTAGAATATACACGTTTAAGACGGGTTGCGTAAGTTTCCAACTCAATAACACCCCGAGATGAAGCATGAGCAAAAACTTTTTCATGCCGCAGTTCGTCCAAAGCAGATCTAGCCTCGTCAAGATAGTCCAAAGCACTTAAGAGATCAACATCATTACCATAAAGCAAATAGTTTTTCTCATAACGCCTGGTTTCAAGAACTTTTTGATTAAGCTCGTAAAAAGACTCAATCAAATCAATTTTACGCTCAATATGCGATGTTGAATAAAGTGCAGCAACAGCAGCTAAACTCCCCAAAACATAAACGGAAAGCAAACTGAAAATGATTTTATTGCGGATTGAATTAAGAGAACGAAAGTACAGGAAACCATGCCTGTTTCTTGAGGCTGGTTTTTGTCTCGGCATCACCGGGCCGGTGGAGGAAGTTGAAGATCCGTAAACGGAATTATTATCGTCACCCATGACTCTCCTCTTAGGTAGTTTCACCTGAACCGTATGTTGTAAGTGGTCACAGGCACCTTTTTTACCCACTTACAGATGAGTACTCTATTAAATCTGTTAGTTTTGGACCCTGTTACCAGGTACGTGTTGTTCTTTAATCGCCCGTAAAATAACCTGCTTCAGCTCATCAAGCCGAAATGGTTTGGCTATGAAATCAAAAACTCCTTCACGAAAAGCCTGTTGCGAAGTCTCCAACTGGGCATAACCAGTAATAATAATAACCTTGGTTGCAGGATTAAGTTCCCTTACTCTACTAAGAACTTGCATACCATCCATACCATCCATTTTGAGGTCGGTTATTACAATATCAAATTTTTTCTGCTCCATCAGTTCGATGGCAGATGCACCATCGGTTCTAACCTCAACCTCATATCCCATCTTGTCGAAAATTTGTTTAAGGCGTTTACCAACAATAACCTCATCATCTATAACCAGCAAACGAATAGTCTGCACAACAGATTCAACCGACATGATCACCCTCCTTCACTTTACATTCCCTTTTGTTACATCACTATGTGCTTGGTAATTACCTTGCAAAAATGATTCGACATAAAAATCTACTACCCGGTCGCTATCCATACGGACATCAAGTTGACGAGTAAACCCCACCAACCTACCAAGAATAT
>JAOTSI010000268.1 GCA_029865005.1 Desulfobulbaceae bacterium | reverse complement strand
ATCTCTCCGATTTTCCGTGCTTCTGCTTTTTATGAAAAACGGGAAACCTTCATTTGCAGAGTTTTCAAGAGTCATTCCCACGAACTTGGGTTAAAATACCTGTGAGTGGAGTCGTAAAATTATACCGCTAATAGCGGTAAAATAATTGGTTGATATTGAAATGAAGGTATGGCGAAAAATTCATAAGTGGGTTGGCCTCTTGCTGTCCGGGTTTATAGTTTTTTATTGTGTTACTGGGGTGGTGATGAATCATAGAAAACGTTTTGATTATTTTTTGATCCGGGAGAAAAGTTTTACTACTGTACCGTTGGCCGATGTTTCTCATATCAAACTAGCCATCGAAGGATATGCTCAATTGACAAATGAGCAAAAGGCTCCCACTGTCGTAAAGTTTAAAGGAGATGGAACTATAGAGCTTCTCTACGGTTCCCATGGTGTTGTTACCTACGTAATTCGTCCAGAAGGTGGTACCATGGAAAAAATTGTCAAAAAAGCTAACAATCCCTTTCACTATCTGGATAAACTTCATAAATCTTACAAGACTACTCCGTCATGGCTGGTGCTTAGCGATATAGCTGGAATTCTAATCCTTGCTGTTGTTTTTAGCGGACTTGCTATGTTCCGTTATACTAACAGGGATATTATTTTACTTGTAGTTGGAATATGTTGTTTGGTGATCGGGGCGCTAATTGGTTGATTGTTAGGGTGTCGTAACTGTTCACCGGGTTGAAGATAAAAATTATATTATATCGTAGCGGTAAACATTTGTCAGTTCTGCAGATGTGGGTGATCAGGCCGGTGAGCTATAGTTTTTCCTGTGTGGACCCGTATTGATCGTGCGCAGATGTGGTGCTGGTGATCGCTTACAGGTAGATGTTATATTTTGCCCCTCAGTGTTGGTTTTTTGAAATATCAATTGCCTCATATAGAAGTCTGTTCTTTGCATTTTGGATGTTTTTCTTATCAAGGCAACAGATGCCTATCCATAATATACACCTGTTGCCATTCTTTGAAGATGATTAAGAATCAACGTTCTTTGTTGGAATCTTAAGCTTTTTTGCTGTTCTTCGATTATACATGGGTATTCTCTGGCCGATAGAGCGTGCGAAGTCAAGCTGATTTTTAATTTTATGGCACTATAAAATCGCATCAAGTGGCTTCTCCTTGACCTTCTGTACTCTTATATTTTTCGATAATTGAAACCCCTTCATTTGCAGAGTTTTTAAGAGTTATTCTCAAGAATTTGGGTTAATACTAAGGTGCTCTATTTTAATTATCCCCTATTTTTACTTACTATGCTATTTAATCAGATTTCCCAGTTGGGAATTGTAATTATTTTTATTTAGATTTGGTTATTAGATTATTTTTAAGCATATTAGCTTGAAATTGTATCTTAATTTTAATTATTTTTGATAAATCATCCTTTTGAATTATAGTAAAAAAAATCAAAGTAATTTGTAATTTTCGGTATGGTATTGTGATTTAGACAACTTTTTACTGGTTGCCGGGACTCCTTGCTTGCCAAGCTTTTTCAAGTTTACTATGTTTAAATATTGATGGATCAATTTGTTAGTCGAACTATTTTGATGGTCATCATAGAATAGGTGGCCTATCGATTACTTCTTTGGGTAATGTTTTGATTACATCTGACAGTTTATTGAGGAAAATATGCTGAAAAAGACAACGTTGGAAAATGGTATTCGTATCATTACTGAAAGGATGGAGAGTGTTAGGTCAATAGCTTTTGGAATATTGGTTAACGCCGGACCGCGTGATGAGGCTGCTGAACAATGTGGAATAGCCCACTTAGCTGAGCATATGTTGTTCCAAGGGACCAGTAGTCGAAGTGCCAGTCAGATAGCCAAGTTGATGGGTGCTGCTGGGGATACCATGGGAGCATTCACTACCAGAGACTATACCTGTTATTACGCCACGGTTTTGGATGATTATTTTCCTTACGCTCTGGATTTGCTGGGAGATATATTTTTAAATTCAATTTTTCCCACCGATTCACTGGTATCTGAAAAAGATGCTATTTTAAATGAAATTCGTGCTGAACGTGATTCGCCTGAGCATAGAGTTCATTCATTGTTAAAGGCAACTGTGTGGCCTGATCATAATTTGGGAAGCTCTATAACTGGTCCGCCAGAAGTTGTTAAGAGGTTAACCCGGGAAGATCTAATTTATTTTACCCATGAACATTATAGAGCAGATAATTTAATTATTAGCGCGGCCGGGCATTTGGACCATGACGATGTTGTTGCTCAGGTGCGTGATGGTTTTTGGCGTTTATCTGGGGAGGGTGTATGTACGCCTGTTCGAGAAGCAAAATTCAACTCCGAAGTTCGGGTTGAGTATTCGCCTGTTTCTCAAGCCTATTTTTCTATTGGATTACCTGCTTATCCCTATGTTCATGAAAATCGCTATACCTTGCATTTGCTCAATAATATACTGGGTGGAGGTATGAGTTCGCGGTTTTATCGCCATATTCGAGAGGAAAAAGGTTTAGTGTATCATATCGGTTCTCAGTATCACGCTTATTTGGAAGGAGGATTATTGATAATAGAGGGCTCCACTTTACCTGAGTACTTGATGCGGGTGTTAAGTACTGTATTGTTGGAATTGTATCTTTTGGCTACTAGAGAAAAACCTCTTAATGAAGATGAGTTATGGAGGGCAAAGATGCATATTCGTGGCCAGCACCTTATTTCCTCTGAAGATACCAATACTAGGATGAGTCGTTTAGCAACCCAAGAGCTCTATTTTGGGCGGCAAATTTCCCCAGATGAAATATTAAAAGAAATAGAAGGGGTCGGGCTTGGTTTGATTCAGGAGACCGCGGAAGAACTTCTGGATAATTTTGTAAAAAATATAACTGTCGCAGTGGTCGGGCCGGAATCTCCCGGTCAATATAGCGAGGAGGCGATCAAAGAGATGCTTGCCGGTCTCGCATAATTAATATGTGAAGAGGAGAAGAGTTATGGGAATTAAGCCGGAGTTTAAAAAAAATTGGGTTGAGGTACAGAAAAAAAATTCAGATCCGGTTAATGCTATTGGGATAAAGATTGACCCTAAGGATAAGGAAACTTTAAGAGTTTGGAAAGAAGAAGGTATTGACCAGTATCTGAAATAAATGCTGAAACGGTATTGGTAAATTTTTAGATATGCTCGTTTGAGCGCGATCTAGATAGTCTTGTTTATGGTCACTGTACGTTGCCAGTAAGTCTAGTTTGTGTGTGCTGTGGCTGAATGGTTACAGTTGTGAGTCTATTTAATTTTTAAAATTTCATATAGGGAGGAGAAACCTTATGGGTATTAAAGTAGAAGTAAAAAATAATTGGATTGAAATTCAAAGGAAAAATTCGGAACCCGTTAATGCAATTGGCGTTAAAATAGAGTCCGGCGATGTAGCGACTTTGAAAATATGGAGGGAAGAAGGTATTGATCAATTCGTTAAGAAATAGGAAGGATTATTAGTAACACCCAGTGTCGGCCCTGTTTTTTTTTCTAAAATGGGGTCGATCTTTTTTTATCGTTTGTTTTGGTTTTTAATTTATTATGTGCTCTTAGTCGGTTCGACACTGCTTTTTTGTTAAGTGTCTATCAAAACAATGTGCTTGCTAAAAATCAATCATTGCACATAATCTATAAATCAAGAATAATACACCTTATGGTTAAGGATATCGAATTTGTTCTGGAACGGTTGTTGCATTAATTTTATGATGTTCTTGGGCAAGGTATTAAGCCATGAGTGTTATGTTATATTTTGACGATAAAAAATTGTAGTGATATGTTCGTCTATTTGGTACGAACAATAGTTTTTTTTGGGGAACGGTATATATAGATGACCAGCCAGCAAGATAAGAAGAGTTTAGCTACGATATTGGTAATTGATGACAGCCTTACGGTGCGTAAATTGGTGAGTCTTACCCTTGAGCGCCGTGGATATAGCGTTCATATGGCGAAGGACGGCCTAGAAGCGTTGTCGAAAATAAACGAGAAAATTCCGGATCTTATATTTCTTGATATTACCATGCCTCGTATGGATGGTTATCAACTTTGCAAAATAATACGTAATAATCAGCAGACCAGTAAGATTCCCGTGGTGATGTTATCTGCTAAAGACGGCTTTTTTGATAAGATGAAGGGTAAAATGGTCGGAGCTTCTGATTATTTGACCAAACCATTTGATGCCGGTGTGCTTTTAAAGGCGATCAATAAACATCTTAAGAGATAGGTAGGGTAAATAATGGCAGTAAATGGCGACCTTGAAGACATAAATTTATTTTACATTGTACAAATGTTGTGCATGGAAGGTCGGGATGCGGCTTTGCTGCTCAAACGTGCCGGAGAAAAGGGAATGATCTTTTTCGAAAAAGGTGAAATAGTTCATTCGGTTACGTCATCCAATTTAGTAGGTGAGGAATCCCTCTCGTATTTAATGAGTTGGGATAAAGGCAGTTTTCATCTCAAGATGGATACTCCGGTGACTAATCGTTCCATTTCATCGTCTTGGAAGAAGCTGCTTATGAACGCAGTGCAACAGATAGATGAAGATAAGGAAAATCTTGGCCCTAAAATACAGCAACCGCTTTCTCCTGAAGACGTTAAAAAAGATTATGAAATAGAACAAGAACTCATTTCTTTACTTTCTCAGCTTGAATATACTCAAAGTCAATTGTCCAGTAAGGAAATGAAAAAGCATCCTGAACGGGCACAACAACTGTTAGTTGGAATGGTTAATGATGTTATTAACCATGCTGGGAAATTTATAGATTTGGATGTGGAAGAAAATTCTCTTTCTAATGCCTTGAAAACAGCTAGTGAAAAATATGACGCTATTCAATACTTACAAAATAGTGAGAATATTTTATCTATTGAGGCTATTGAGGGTTGTTTAGTGTTAAATGAATTACGTAACGGCAGGACAAACAAAAAACAGTTTCATCATGAAATCCTACTAGGGATCATTCAGGTTATAGAAGTATATTTTTCTCATATAATCAATTGCTTTTGTTCTGGATTGGTTGCCGATCAATGGAGGGAAACCGGGGATATTTTTGCCCGGGATTTGGAATTGTTGGTGGAGAGTTTGAAATAATCTAATTTCACTATATTGATATCAAGGGGGTGTTACGACGAGTTGAAAGGGTAATCTTGTTCGTATATACCTAATATTCACAGTTTTTTTGTTGCTGGAATAATAGAAGGAGAGAATAATGGCAAAAATATTGGTAGTCGATGATAGTCCCACGGAGCTACGTATGGTTTTGGAGTCGTTGAAAGATCAAGGGTATGATATTTCAACGGCCGTGGATGGTGAAGAGGCCTTGGAAAAGGCTATGGAGGTTAAGCCTCAGGTTATGGTGTTGGATATTATCCTGCCCAAGAAGAATGGTTTTCAAGTTTGCCGACAATTGAAAACCTCGCCGGAAACCAAGGATATAAAAATTATCCTGTTAAGTAGTAAGAGTCAGGACAGTGATAGGTTTTGGGGACTCAAACAAGGTGCTGATGCATATATGACCAAACCTTTTGATCTTGATGAATTACGCAAAACCGTCGACTCTATGTTGTAATCAAATAGGATTCTATGAATCCTGTTAAGGGCCGGATCCACCTGGCACCGATTGGTCGGCGTGTCATTTGTCCCATTGCAATAATCATGTTGTAGGATTTTTCATAATGGCCGATAAAGAAAAGGAAACGAAACATACCGACGAGGAATTTATTACTTTTTCGTCGGAAGATGAAGGTGTGAAGCTTTCAAAGAGCGATAGTGAAATCGTTTCATCAGAGGACTTAGGTGGGGATACGGTTATTAAGCCTCCTGATCCCAGCGGACCAGATTCTGCGTTGGATGGTTTATTGACGACCATTGATGGAGAAATTACCAAATTTCTCCAAATGGTTAACGGTGCATCTGACAAGGAGATGGAACCAGTTGGAGGAGAGGATTCACAGGATACGGTTTCTGAGCTTGGTTTTTCAAGTGTTGGAGTAGAGCCTGAGCTTGAGGATGAGGATTCCCTGAATGAATGGGCTGACGCCTCGACTGAAATGCTCGAGGCTCTTAATAAGGATTATGAGGAGATTGATCTCAATGATTTGGTTGCGGCCATTGATGAGGAGATCGAACATGGTCCAGAAGCTGAACTTGGCACTGAAGCACAACATCTTGCACAAGAGGAGGCGCAACTTTCAGCAACGGAACAACAGTTTATAATTTTTACTTTAGCAGGGACTGAGTATGCTGTTCCTGCCTCTAATGTCACTGAAGTTGGTGAAATGCTACAGGTTACGCCTCTTCCTAATGTGCCGCTTTGGCTAAAGGGGGTATCCAATCTTCGCGGGGACATTATTTCCATTGTTGATTTGAGGAGCTTTTTAAAGCTTGAATCAGGGGCATTAAGT
>JAOTSI010000267.1 GCA_029865005.1 Desulfobulbaceae bacterium | reverse complement strand
CTCAACTTCGGTATCACCGGACAATCCATCTAACAAGGCATCCCGCATTGCAGTATGTTTATCTGTATTATCAAACTGATCACTCATAACATGAGAATTATCTATAATAAAAGCCATCTGGGATGCCACAGGATCCTGTCGCAAAAATACCACTATCCCCGCTAAAACAAGAGCGAATAATAGACAAATAATAAGTACTTTTCCCGTTGACTTCCTCTTTCCCGATAAGGAGCTCAACTCACTCTTACCGGAAGGATCTATAGTTTCATGATCCCTCTTGTCGTTCACAGCCATTGGTACCTCTTGGTTATCAAGTTTGCGATTAACAGTTATTTTTCATCACAATGCTAATGGTCGCATAAATGTGACTATCAACTCTTAGGCGACCACAATTATAGCGAACTTACCTGCTCATTGAGTTACCAAACAGCAACCCATAATAAGATCAAGAATTATTCCTTTGAAATCAAGCACAACAAAACATCACTGCCCTGCATTCAATATAGGTTGGGAGAACTAAGGAAGCAAGAAAAACCTGGAAATATTTTATAGTTTCTTTTGTGGTATCAAGGTATTTGAGGCATGAGACAACACATAGGCGATCCAATAATTCGGATCAGAGCTCCTATGGCGATTTAGAAGGGGAAGTTTATCATCACCGGCAAATAATAAACTTAACGGCAAATCAATAGTAACTAGGAAAAAAACAATCAAGCTCTAACGTTTAGCGAAGATGACAAATTTGAACTTACACAACATGTAACCAGGTACCCCACATATTCCAACAATTATTTTACTGCACTAGAAAGGCTATTGCATCGAAAGCACAGCCACAAATCAGGTCACAGAGGGAGCGGTTAGTTACAAAAATAAAGTCTTATTTACATGCACGTTGAAGGAAATATTTTGACCGTAATCACATACAATTGGAATTCACAAAATTTCCGCTACACCCTAAATACCTTCTCTACGAAATAACCGCCGTTTCAAAATATGATAACTCGGACTACTTACTAGTTACGTATCAATCCATATCGTTCCCTTAAATGTTTGGTCATAAATAGACAAGAAGATGCGATTGTAAACAAACTCACCCCCCCTAGAATAAAGGCAACACGAACCCAATCCTCCCCGTGGTCCGCTCGATCAGTTACCAAGATCACAAGAGTTCTAATCCACTCAACAGTTGCCAATATTAAAGCCAATTGGGTGCCACGAGCAACTAAAGGATGACGAAAAAACAGACAAAAAAGTACATTGAAACAAAGAAGCAACACTACATGATTACCCGAGCGAAAAAAGTGAGCTCCTATGGCCAACACACTAAGCACAATAGGAAGGAGCAACAAAAATATAATAAGGTTTTTTTTCATTTAAATACTTCCAATTATTTTATTTTAATATTTAAATTTTAACAGAATATCATTTTCAGTAAAATATAATAGAGAAAAGCCAGTCAACTCATCCAGCAAAATTATATATCCAGGAGAAATTAACACTTTTTACTTTATTAACAGAACTATATACCAACAAAATTGAATTAAAATTTCATAACTTAATTATCAATTAAACTAATTTCCAACATAATACCTTCACGCATTACAAAGAAAGACTCCCCATAACTTTTAATTTTCTTTTTCAGTAAGTTCCAAAACAATATCGTACCAAGCGTTAAGCTTGTCATCTGCGCCTATTTGGCGGATATAATCCATATCAAGAATAGATACCATATTGGCACCATCCGTTTTATTAACCTGCTTGACAATACGTGGTAATATCTGTGCGATATAGACAAAAGTAAGTAAATTTATTTCCTGATATCCACTTTTCATTGGTTCGTGATGATAAACAACCGCCTCAACAATAGGATCTGCAAACCCCCACAAACCAAGCAAATATGCCCCAAGCTCAACATGACTTGATCCAAAAACCAGACGTTCGGCATCATAAATGCTCATAATCTTATCTTCCACCATTCTGGTTGCTTCATTGAATTTATCCGGCCAATTAGTTAACAGAACCAGGGTTCCAACGTGACACAGAGCGGCGGCGCACCCAGCCTGACTCGCGATAAAATCATCACTCCCCTCATATTGGGCTATTCTTTTTGCCATCTCCCCGATACCTATACTATGCTGACATAATTTGTCCAAGGTAAGTGCCATTTTTCGATTCACCTTTTTCCTACCATAAATCCCTGCGGTAAGGGCTATACTTTTGATAGTATCAAAGCCCAAAAAGGTTATGGCCCGTCGGATATCAATAACTTCTGTGGGTAAACCAAAGTAAGCGGAATTGGTCAATTTAAGTGTTTCCGCCGTCATGGCTATATCTCGTGAGATTATACCAGTCAGTGAATCAGCTGATGCACGCTCATCATCCAATTTATTTATCAACTCAACGTAGACCGCAGGCATGGATGGCAGACTGTCAATACTAGAAACCAAAGCCCTCAAATCGTCAGAACCAAGAAGGGAGCGAAGCTTGAGAGTTCTTTTGATAACGTTAATTATCATTGATGTTTCACATGGCTTCACAAGATACTGATGTGCCGGCCCGATAATACGTAAAATCATTTCCTGATCGCTATATCCGGAAAGAACGATACGAACTGTATCTGGAAACTCCATTCTTACCTGTTCCAGAAGCTCTACACCGTTCATTTCAGGCATCCGCATATCACTCACAATCACATGACAGGGAATTTCCCGCATACTGGCCAGGGCATCTTCACCATTTGAAACGAAAAGCATTTCCCATTCACCACGCATTCCCCTTAGCGATCGTTGTAACCCTTTTAATACATAAATTTCATCATCAACAAAAAGTATGCGCCCTTTGACAATATTCGGATCGGAAAAGTTCATCGAAGTTCTTTTCACCTATTTCACCTATTTCACCTAAACAACAGACTAAAAGTTATAGGGATCATGGTCAACGAGCTCAGTGCGTATTTCACGAAACTTATTTTGACAAAGTAAAAAAACATCGTAGACTTCGGGGTCAAAATGATCAACAGCCATCTCATCCATGATATCGAGAACCTTTTCCTCATCATAGGCCGGCTTATATGGCCTCTCGGAATGGAGCGCATCGTAAGCATCAGCAATAGAAACTATTCTTGCTTCAATCGGGATATCTGTTCCAGAAAGTTGTCGGGGATAACCGTTCCCCCGCCATCGTTCGTGATGAAAATTTGCAATTGAGGAGGCCATTTCAAGAAATGGATTATCTTTACAGTCAATATCATGCATTGCTGTGGTACCAAAAATCCTTCCTTGAAGAAGACGTCCTTCATTTCCTGGAGCAAGAATTTTTGCGCCAATATCACAATGTTTGCGCATGATGTCGAATTCATACTCACTAAGTCTTCCCTGTTTTAACAATATAGCATCGGGAACCCCTATCTTCCCGATATCATGAAGAGGACTAGTAAGAAAAATCAATTTAGAGAAATGCTTGTCCATTCCAAGAAATTCAGCAATAGTTCGACAGTAATAACCCACTCGGATAACATGGTTACCAGTGTCACTGTCACGATATTCGCCGACCGTAGCTAAACGGTAGATTAAATCAATTCTGGAATCCTCCAGCTTCAGAGTCTTCTCTCGTACAGTATTTTGTAAAATTTCATTATGGGCTTTTATTCTGTCCTGGTACTCTTTGAGCTGAAGAGCGGAAGAGATACGAGCAACAAGTTCATTATTATCAACTGGTTTATTCAATAAATCGGTGGCACCCATTTCAAGAGACTTTCTTTTCAAATCACGATCACCAAGGCCAGTGACCATAACCACCGGAATATCTTTATAATTAGGGCTATTACGTATAACCTCAAGAAGTTCAAAACCGTTACGACCTGGCATTTTAATATCAGACACTACAGTATCAAAAGACCTTGAAGCCATTTCTTCCAATGCACTGTCCACACCTTGGGCAAAATATGTATTCCACTCCGGTTTTCTTTTACGAATAAGCCTTTTCATTCCTTGTAGTACCGACTGCTCGTCGTCAACAAAAAGAATGTGTGATCCTAATCTCATGGTCATGGGGTATTCTCCGCAACAATCTTTGAACCAGATTCGCTTATGTTTTCCATAGGAAGTCGTATAATGAAAGTTGAGCCATTTCCTTCTTCGGATTCGAAAGTTAGAGTGCCGCTATGTTTGTCGACTATAGTGGCATAGGCCAGAGCTAAACCCTGGCCAGTACCTTTACCTACCTCCTTGGTGGTAAAAAAAGGTTCAAAAATGCGGGTATAATTTTCTTTTGGAATACCACAGCCGGTATCACTAATTCTTATTTCGGCAAAGGCATCGTGCTGTTTGGTAAAAATGGTAATTTTACCAAGTGCAGCAGATCCTTTGCTCTTGACTTTAGCAATCGCATGGGACGCATTGATGATAATATTGAGAATCACCTGGTTAAACTCGCCTGGCAGACAAGGAACCAATGAAAGATCGTTATCCAAATCAGTTACAATCTCGGCAAAATATTTCCACTCATTTCGTGAGACATCCAAAGTTATCTGAATTGCGCGGTTAATATCGATGGGAGTTTTTTCCTCACCACCAGGATGAGAAAATTCCTTCATCGCAAGAACAATTTTGGTTATACGCCCTAATCCTTCCAAGGACTGTCCAATGGCTTGTGGAATCTCTTCCTTTAAGTAATCCACCTCAATTTCGGACTGTAACGTCCGTACTTCATTGATCAGCTCATTATCAACCACACCACTACCGGCTGACCGTAGCAGATCTTCATACTTCACAAGTAGTTGCTGAATATCACTAAAAGACTCTTGCAAAAAACTGGTATTATCACTGACAAACTGAGTGGGTGTATTGATCTCATGTGCAATACCAGCAGCTAGTTGCCCAATAGCCTCTAGTTTTTGGGCCTGACGGAGTTGTAATTCAGTAATATGCCTGCGACTCACATCAGTAAAACTAACCACAATACCTACAATTTCCTCTTCATGATACATGGGAGATGCTCGATATTCAACCGGAAAACTGGTTCCATCCGCCTTCCAAAATACTTCATCATCAACCGTGATTGCTTCCTTAAGAGCGATTGCATTAAGAATGCGACATTTTTCTTCTGGATATTTACTGCCATCTATTCGCGTGTGATGGATTAGTCGATGACTATGTTTACCCAACAGAAATTCAGGGTTTTCATATCCCAACAAAGTAGCACAAGTTGAATTAGCCATGATACAAAGGCCATTCAAATCATTGGCATAAATACCATCACTTGTGGAGTTAAGTAAAAGACGTATTTTCTCTTCTCTACGCTGCAAATTATCTTGAAGAACTTCTAACGGAATGATAAGGTATTTTCGTACAACTACCCAAACAATAGTCAATAACAACAGGACAATAATCAAAAACCCTGCTGACACCTGACTTATGAGCTGTTTAATGTGTCGATATTCCTTACTTGTATCATAACTTATTTCAGTTCTGAGCAACTCCCTTTCATTCCTTTCTACAATCTGCTGGACTCGTATATATTGTTTGCCACTAAAGTCGTCCCGGTTAAGATGGACGATAATTTCTCCGTTAGGCGTTATCGCATTAATTTCAAGCCAGTCAAGATGACTTTGAAATAAATTATTTAATAATCCATACACGGTTTGATAGTCACCAGCGAGCATAGCATATTGAACATCCTCTGATATCGTTAACAACTCATTATTTATATATGAAGATACTTTAGTATGAATATTCTGTTTGTGATTGATATAGATCACGGTATCAGTAACTACGAGAAGAATAGCCACCACCAACAACACCCAAATCAGAGCCCAACGATGTAAAAAAGGACTGTTATTTATTTTCACTCTCTGCTCCCAGCTAGTGATTTCTACCAATTGCTTGGATTTTGGTCGCCTTCTATATTAAGGCAATAGGAACCTAGTATTACGATGTAACAATTGCCTTGACAAAGAAGAGGGATAACCAACGAGCAAGAAAAAACTCAACTCTCATCATGACAGGACAGCCTTTCATCTCATAACAACAATGATCATTTACAAGAAAATTGTATGTCGTTAGATCTACTAGAGTCAAGAAAACAGAAAATTGAACAACATAAAGAAGAGGTGAAAATGCAGCAGTTATTGCTACCCAGACGAGAAGAGAAAATGTATTAGTGCATTATTCTAACTTAGGCCATCCTCAATAAAACCCTTGTTTCCAGAAAATGGATGCGCCCACCCTTTTACGCCCTCTCCTCCATACCGGTATCATGTATATTATAAAAGACAGCTTATAGAATTTGACTCTTGGGGCAAAAAGCGATTTATGCTCCTTTACAACAACTAGTTAACAAGAATTCATCTCCTAAATTAAAATAAGAGATAGTTGGGATCACGGAAAACAATTAATATATCAAAATCGGTGTATACACT
>JAOTSI010000266.1 GCA_029865005.1 Desulfobulbaceae bacterium | reverse complement strand
ACCAACAATTTCATCACCTGATAAACGACGTAATTCTCCTCTTAAATACCGATTGTCATCCGCTAGTAAATCCTTTAATCGTATAATCTCTCGGTGTTTAAGGGTGTTGGATAGGGCAACGAAAAAGGGCATCTTAAGATTTGCGTAGAGTCTGGCGTGTTCTTCGTTAAATCGATTATCGCCTTTCGCTATGAGGACAAGTGCGCCGGCGATTTGATCTTTTAAAAAGAGCGGCAAACTCATGACAGAGGAGGGTGGTTCACCAAGAGCTTCAAGGAGGTGTCGAGTGACAGGTTCTTCTTGAGGATTATTGATAACCATCACTGATGGAAATGTGCCATTTTTCCACTTATGTGTCAGCTCTGTCATTTTTTCTTTGGCTAGTTTGGAAAGGGGGATGAGCACGTCCATGGTTTCGCCTTTCTCGATATTGGCTCGTGCGATCATTCGCATGGAATCATAATCGCTTTCATGTCGTTCAAGGTACAAGCTGTCTGCAGGCATATGAAGGGAGATAAATTCGATGCAGGATCGAAGCCCTTCTTCAATTTCCAGATTCCCACAAATTCTGGTTGTGATTTCCCAAAAAAAGTCTCTGTTGAATAATCTGAGGTCACTACGGTGTTTCAAGGTGTTTAACATTGCAATGGCAACCGGTTCGCTGAGCAGTGATATTAAGTCAGCATGCTGCAGGGTAAGCCTCTCTTTGCCTTCCGTACCTATGACCAGTAATCCGATAATGTGTTCTCCGGCCTTAAGGGTCAATACAATGAGTGAGGTTAATTCAATTTGATGAAAAGCCATCATCTCCTGAGATAGTTTTGAGGTAACGGGGTCGGTTACCAGTCGGGCATTAATACTATTTTTTTTATAGTATCCAAATAGTTTTGTGCGTGCTTCAGGCGTAAGCTCTGTTACAAGATCAACCTTTTTCCCGCCTGATTTGGAAACAAGCGCAATTGTGTGAGTTGCATTATCTTTTTCATTATAATGTTCAAGAAACATTCGATCAGCAGGCATTATAATTTGCAAATACTGTAAGGTTGCAAACAGTGCTTTTTCTATCTCTAGATTGCCGCAAATCCTGAGTGTGGCTTCGCGAAAAAATTTATTTTTGTCCATCCCGCAGTCTATTCCGTTGATAAGTTGTTGTTGCCGTATAAGGTAATTTGTACCATTTCTTACCATATATGGCAGGTACATATATCATATACGGTAAGTATAATAAATGGCAATCGCCTAACCAGTTGAAGTGTTAGGGTAAGCTGTGTTGGCACGCTGTGTGCTTAGTCGATACTGAGAAACGATATTGATTTGAGGCGTAATCATTGGTTGATCAATCAAGGAAGCGTGCCAAAATGAAATGGATAGAAATTGTTGAACTCAGAACAGTAGAAGGCAATAAGCAATTATTGAAGCTACAACTAAAGGAATTAATAAGAGAAGTTGACGAGGAACTACAGGGAAAAAGAATCAAAATATACAAGAGGGTAACCATTGAAACAGATTTCAGCATTCACCTTTTTCATGAAACAAAGAGAATTGAGACATGTGGCAGTGAATTAGGTCTTCGGCTTGTTTCTGCGTTAAAAGATTTTGGCATGGTCAACCACAGTACATGGGTGGAAACTCATAGCAAATAATTAAGTAAAATAAACGCCAGTTACGAATTCTGTGACTAGGTACGATTTATAAATATAGAGGTTTTAGATGTTTAATAAATTAAAAGAAATCAACTCAAGGCCCAAGCCCTTTGAGATTTACACCGCCGATGAATTGTGGACCAATGAGTATACGGCAAAACAGATGCTTGAGTATCACTTGAATGAGGATATTGATCTTTCGTCACGAAATCCACGTTTCATTGACCGGTCCGTGGAGTGGCTTGTTTCCCTTATTGGGGGTGGTGATGGTGCGGAAGTAGCTGATTTTGGGTGCGGACCTGGTCTTTATGCCAAGAGGTTGGCAGAATGTGGTGCAAAAGTAACAGGCATAGATTTTTCTTCTAACTCTTTAAAGTATGCAAGGGAAATTGCCGAACGAGAGAAACTTTCTATTGATTATGTGCATGAAAATTACCTGGACTTTGAAACGCCGAAAAGTTTTGATCTGGTCATGATGATAATGTGTGATTTTTGTGCATTAAGTCCAAAACAGAGAAAAATTATGTTGAATAAGTTTTATTCAATTTTGAAACCCGGTGGTTCTGTTGTGTTGGATGTACATTCGTTAAACTTCTTTAATCAAAGAGAAGAGGCGGCAATCTATGAGCTTAACCAGCTAAATGGTTTTTGGTCTCCAGATGATTATTATTGCTTTGTAAACACATTTAAGTATGAAGATGACAAAGTAACTCTTGATAAATATACGATAATTGAACCGATGCTAACGCGTACCGTTTATAACTGGTTACAATGTTATAGTAAAGAGTCGCTACGGACCGAATTTATGAGTAATGGGTTTGAAGTTGAAGGAATCTACTCCGATGTCGCCGGTACAGTCTTTGATCCAAAATCACCGGAAATGGCCATTGTTGCACGCAAATAAACATAAATGGTACCGGTTCGTAATTAGCCGATTGAATACACAGCAAGATCGTATGTTTTCACAGTTGCCTCGATTTATGCAGTTGTCGCTACTCGCTATAGCCCATCTATGGTGGCAAGGGCAACTGCATGGAGATGAGGTACCTGTGACCAGTTACAAATAAGGGCCGCGACCCTAAACATTTCTTCAGAAACAGAAACGAAGCAGTAAGTTGATTTAAAACTTTTACATCAGGCTTCTAGTTAATTAAATATATTTTAAGGTAACATTATGAAAAAATACAATATATTGCTATTTTTAATTGTACTGAGCGCAACATCAGTATTTGCAGGGGAAGGGGTGCCGCCATCCAAGGTCGTTGTAACTCCGGTAAAGAAAGAGCTGGTTGCTGAAAACAAACCGTTTATAGGTTTTATTTATTACCAGCAAACCAGTCGGCTTTCGACTGAAGTATCAGGTTTGGTGGAAAAAGTTGAAGTCCGAGAAGGCGATCATGTTAAAAAAGATCACCCATTGGTTCGCCTGAATACTGAAATCTTGGACAAGGAGATTGAGTTAAACTCAATTTTGGTAGAGCAAAATACTCTTCGGCTTAACCAATCGGAAAAACAATACAAAAGACTCAAGAAACTCTATGGAGAAAAAGGCGTTAGTGAAAGAGAATATGAAGATGCTTTGTATTCATACCAGGATCATCTCATGGAGAAACAAACCGCTGAAAAAGCATTGCAAAAACTTCTTCTTGAGAAACGTAAAAGTATCATAACCGCACCATACGACTGTGTGATTATGGAAAAGAATGTCGACAGCGGTGATTGGGTGCAGCAAGGTAAACAATTGCTTCGTATAGGATCCACTTCCGAGCTTCATGTAAAAGTACCGGTAGCTGAGACCTTGCTTCAATATACAACAATAGGCGATAAAGTACCGGTCACCATTAATGCTTACAATCAAGAGTTGACTGGAACGATGGAGGATTTTGATCCCATTGCCGATAAGAAAACCAAAAATATTTTCCTGATTATTCAAATTCCCTATCAAGACAAGGTGGCGGAAAATATGTCGGTTACTGTTTCAATCCCCACTGCAAAACCCAAAGAGTTGAGTATTATACCCAGAGATGCCTTGATCCAATTTCAAGGTAAGGATTTTGTCTACACGGTGAAAGATAATAAGGCGTCCATATTACCGATCAATATTGTAGCATATTTGGGTGATAGCGTAGGTGCTGACAATCCATACTTTGTTGTTGGTATGCCCGTAGTCGTGGAAGGTAATGAGCGGTTGCGTCCCGACCAGGACGTAGTTGTTGCGGGAGAGAAGTAATGGATTTGATCAAATATTCCATAAGTAAGCCTGTTTCTATCACTGTAGCTGTTATTTTATTGGTTACTTTTGGGATTATCGGGCTTAACAAGTTGCCGGTTCAACTGACTCCTGATGTTGAAATACCCAAAATTACAGTCAGTACTGTTTGGTCAGGTGCGACCCCCTACGAGATAGAGCAGGAAATCATTGAAAAACAGGAAGAGGCTCTGAAAGGACTGCAAGGTCTGACAAAAATGGAGAGTGCCAGTTATAATGGGCAGGGCGAGGTCACCTTGTCGTTCAAGCTGGGCACCGATATTGACGATGCTCTGCTTCGGGTCTCCAATAAACTCAATGAGGTTGCCGATTATCCGCAAAACGTCAATAAACCGGCCATCCTGTCCGCCGGGGCCCAGAGCTCACCGATTATCTGGATGCTGCTCAAGACCAAGAACGAAAATGATCGTCATATCAACGAATATAGAACCTTTTTCGAGGATAATATCCGTCAGCATATTGAGCGGGTACAGGGTGTTGGTTCCTTATTGGTTTTTGGCGGGACGGCCAACGAACTCCATGTGGTTATAGATTCCCAGAAAATGGCTCGGCATCATGTGACCATTAATCAGATAACCGAGGCAATTCGTAAAGCCAACCGAAACATCTCTGCCGGGGTGCTGGGGATGGGGAAGAAAAATTACCGGATTCGAACAGTAAGTCAGTTTCAAGCTCCTGAGCAAGTTCTCGATGTGGTAATTTTTGACGATGGTATTAAGCGGGTTCATTTACATGATGTGGCTGATGTGGCCCATGGCTATAAAAAGGAAAACGGCTCAGTGATTCACAACTCCACCCAGGGTATCGTGGTGGGGGTAAGAAAGGAGCCCGGTGCTAATGTACTTGAACTGAGTGATTTGCTGGAAAAAGAAATCGGCAAATTAAATGCTGGTATTTTAAATAAAAATAAGCTGTATCTTGATTGGGTTTATGATCAACGGCCCTATATCAACACGGCCATTGACTTGGTGAAGCAAAACGTTTTAATAGGTGGAATTTTAGCAATTTGCGTTTTGTTGGTTTTCTTACGCAGTGTTACTTCTACTCTCACCACCGCCCTTGCCATTCCCATATCAGCAATTGGTACCTTCATCTTTTTGTGGCTCCTGGGACGCAACCTTAACGTGGTAAGTTTGGCTGGTATTTCCTTTGCTGTCGGTATGCTGGTTGATAACTCCATCGTGGTGCTTGAGAATATTGATCGGCACCGCAAAAAGGGGAAAGACGCTTTCCATGCTGCTTATGATGGGGCTAAAGAGGTATGGGGTGCTGTGCTGGCCTCAACGGCTACCACCGTTGCGGTTTTCCTACCGGTTATTTTCATGCAAGAGGAAGCAGGACAACTGTTTCGTGATATCGCCATTGCCATTACATGCTCCATTCTTCTGAGTCTTTTTGTCTCCGTATCGGTTATCCCAACTGTTATTCATCAATTCTATAAACGTAAAAAACAACAGCAACCAGGTAAGTTACAGCAGGGCGGCGTTGGCGTAAAGCTCGTGTCATTGATCATGAGCATGTCTGATTTCTGTCTCAAGAGTGTCGTTACTCGGACAATAACCATTGCTGTGCTCACTACTCTCTCCATCGGTCTGACCCTATGGCTTAAACCGCCAGCCGAGTATCTACCCCAGGGAAATAGGAATCTTATTCTCAATATTCTCATTCCCCCGCCAGGATATTCGGTGGATAAACTCAAGGAAATGGGAAACTATATTTTTGACCAAACCCAACCATATTTCGAAGAAGATAACAAAGACGGGTTTCCGCAAATTAAACAGATCTTCTATGTGGGTGCTGATCGGATTAATCTTTTTGGCGGCTTAGCGGTTGATGACACCAGAGCCCGTGAAATGATGCCGCTTTTTAACCGTATCATGAACTCTATTCCTGGTATTTTCGGAATAAGTATCCAATCCGGTATATTTGAACGCGGCATCGGTGAGGGCCGTAATGTTGATGTAAATGTATCCGGCCAAGATATCAATCAAATTGTCGATGTCTCTCGTACCCTCTACGGTATGATTAGTCAAAAGATTCAAGGTGCGCAGATCCGCCCCATCCCCTCTCTTGAAACGAGTTATCCAGAAGTAAGCATGGTGCCCAATAAAGAAAAATTGGCTGCCAACGGCTTAAATGAAGATGATTTGGGTATCTATGTGGATGTGTTGATGGATGGACGAAAAATAGCAGAATATAGACCTGATGGAGTGAAGCAGATAGATCTGGTTCTCACCGGGGATACACAATCGTTTGAAACCCCGGAAGATGTTCTCAACGGTGCCATTGTTAATAACCATGGTGACATCATAAGAGTAAACGATGTGGCTGATTTGGTTTATGGGCAAGGTATGGCACAGATTAACCATTTGGAACGTGATAGAACCATCACTTTGCAGGTGACGCCTCCCAAGGATTTTCCTTTGCAAACCGCCATGGAAACCATAGAGAATGATGTGCTCGCCACCCTTGGCGCAGCGGGAAAGCTTGAGGGGGTACGGGTGAAAATAGGC
>JAOTSI010000265.1 GCA_029865005.1 Desulfobulbaceae bacterium | reverse complement strand
TAAAAAAGTGGTTAAACCCAAAGAAGGTGAAAGCCAAACTGGACTCCTTTTGCACCCGGTTCACTTTTTCAAGATGGTGCTGCGCGAACACAGCTCCCCCATGCTGGTAGCTGCCGCCGTCTGGATAGGGGTATTCATGGGAGCCTTACCTCTGCTTGCCTGTCACACCATTGCCATTATTTATGTGACCCATAAACTTCATCTCAACAAAGTGGTGGCCATAGCGGCAAGCCAGCTCTGCATGCCGCCCCTGGTGCCAGCTCTCTGTATTGAGCTGGGATATTTCATGCGCAATGGCTCATGGTTGACCGAGATTACCTCTCAGACCTTAATCCAGGAAATTGATCAACGCTTATGGGAATATTTCCTGGGCTCTCTGGTCGTCGGACCGGTCTTGGGGCTGGTTACCGCTGTTGTGGTTTATTTTATTTATAGTTCGTTACGTCTTAAAATGACTACCGCTCCATAAAGTAGAATTCGTGAAACTAAAAAAACGTATCCTCCATAATCTGGAAAAATTGGGCCATTTTTTCTTTTATCTCGCTCTCTTTGCTGGAGGCCAAAGGATGGCCTACTTGCTACTCTATCCGGTTATTTTTGTTTATGTTTTGTTTAGCAGTCGTATCCGCCGGGAAACCGCTGGATATTTGCAGAAAAGATTCCCGGATCATAGCAAGGTGCAGCTTTGGCGCGATACATTTTATAATGTAATGGAATTTGGCCGTATTCTGGTGGACCGTGGTTGGATTGGCCTGAAAAAAAAATCAGGTATCCACGGCATATTTGACAATAGCCAACAACTACTCGACCTGGTCAAGGATGATAAAGGAGTGGTGGTTTTACTGGCCCATGTGGGCAACTGGCAGACCGGTTTTGCTGATCTGGGACGATTAGAAACCAAGGTCCACTCCCTCATGGAGTATGACCCGGACACGGTATCCAAACATTATTTTGACCTGGGCGGCAAACGAAACTTTTCCATCATCGACGCCCGAGGATTTATGGGCGGCATGGTGGAGGCGACCACGGTCTTGCAACGTGGAGAAGTGGTACTTATTATGGCAGACCGTTACGTGGCCGGCCCGGCTACCGAGGTTGATTTTTTAGGCCAAAACATTAAGCTACCCTTGGCCCCCTTCGGCTTAGCCGCCCGTACTGGCGCATCCATTGCCTTTCTCTTTGCCGCAAAAACGGGCCGTAGCAGCTACGAACTACGTATCTGGGATGTCATAAAAACCAACCCGGAAACCAGAGCCGATACGGAAATCCTCAAAGGATATGCTCAACGCTATGCAACATCTTTAGAAAAATACGTGCAAAAATACCCCTATCAATGGTTTAATTTTTACGATATTTGGAAAAAGAATGAGGAATAAATATATGGGCACCTCAGAAGTAATATTGTCGACTTAAGGCTTACAAGGGACGCTCTAGGTTTTGCCGGGCACCCACAGGGGGGGGTGCCCCTACACAGTCCGCAGCAAGCAACAACTAGTTTTAATTAAACATACGCTTCCTTAAGTAAGGAATATTATGACAGTAAAGTAATTTTAAGAAACATTGAATCTATCCAGAAGCCGTATGGGCACCCCCCATAGCCATCAGGCTAAGACGGATAGCATGATGGTATTGCATTATAAAACAAACTTATAGTCTATCACGGACTGTAGGGGCACCCCCCCTGTGGGTGCCCGGCTGAACCGAGAGGTTCCCTTGAAATTCTAAAGCTGGGTAGGGTGCATTTTATGCACCGTTTTCGAACCTTATGGATAAACGCAAATGAGTGATAATGGTGCGTACGGGGCCAGGTCTTTTTAATTGTGCGTAAAACGCACCCTACGCACGCCCGAAGCATTTCGGTATATAAGACTAAATGATAAACGTACTAAACTTAAAAACATTGTGATGTTGTTCAAGGGGTTCGCCTTGATCTAATATTATATTTTCACACTTTTAAGTCTTAGCCTGACGGCTATGGGGCATCCCCTTGTGGGTGCCCGTCTTTAACGGTTTCAAGCACGGTTTCCCCTTAACTCAAAAAATTGAACCCTATGCCAACCCAATGTTTCAAACCAAACAAATATTTCAATCCCAAAAAAATGGACTTGCGCATAACAATAATACAAATTAATCAACATTCTCTCATTTTACCCAGGCACAACACAAACCCTGGTACGCGAATATAACTAATTACCATTAATTCAAACAATTAACCGAACCATCGATAACGGATAACCAAAAAATGGAAAAACTAAAACAACAACTAAAAGAGATGATCGTAACCGGTCTAAAACTCCACGATACCACCCCAGAACAAATCGAAGACGACGGAGCTCTATTTGAAGAAGGCTTGGGACTGGATTCCCTAGACGCAGTTGAACTGGTAGTTCTCATCAATAAAGAATTTGATATTCAAATTCAGGATATGGAAGAGGGCAAAACCGCCTTTGCCTCCATCAATTCCCTAGCCCAATACATCAGTGAACGACAATAAACCTTGATGAGCATCTCAGCCCAAAAAAATAGCCCCATAATTACCGGAACCGGGTGCATATGCGCAGCCGGGCAAAACACCGCCGCCGTCACCACAAGCCTGCACGCAGCCACGGTCAACTGTGCACCGATACCTGATTACCTCTTTAGCAGCGACCTAACCTTTCCGGCTTTCACCGTGCAACAAGAGGCGCTGACCAGGGAAGCTTATAACTTCTTCTTAGAACAGGGCGTAGATCCATCCGCCCTGGTGTGCAACCGTACCCTACAACTCACCCTAACCGCCCTCACCGAGGCTTTGCAACAGGCTGGTTATCACCTCTCAGATCTCCGAAATCGTCGAGTGGGCATAGCACTGGGCACCACGGTGGGCTGCACCTTTAACAACGAAGACTATTATATCGCCTGGAAAAAAGACCAAAAACCGGACATCGACCCGGTCTTTCATTATCTTGATTCCAATCCAGCCCTGCGCCTTCAAAAGATCATGGATGTTGAAGGACCCTGCCTGGTGATCACCAATGCCTGCGCCTCGGGCACCGATGCCATCGGAGTAGGCAGCCGTTGGTTACAAGACGACCTGTGCGATATAGTCATTACCGGCGGGGCAGATGAGCTCTCACGCATTGCCTATCATGGTTTTGCCGGACTAATGCTCACCGCCAACACCCCCTGTCGCCCCTTTAGTGCCGATCGGGAAGGACTCAACCTTGGAGAAGGCGCTGGAGTTCTTATTCTTGAAAAGCAATATGAGAGCAAGAAGAAAAAAGCCTTGGGCTCTGTAAGGGGCTACGGATCGGCCGGAGACGCCCATCACCCCACGGCACCCCACCCAGAAGGTCGCGGCATGCAGCAGGCATTAGCGGTGGCTTTAGGGGAAGCAAAAACCACGGTTGAAGATATTGCCTATATCAACAGCCACGGAACCGGCACCCCGTCCAATGATCGAGCAGAATCCGCCGCCCTTGCCGGACTGGGCTTCACTGCCGATAACTGCCCTGTGGTGTCAACTAAAGGGGTAACCGGCCACACCCTGGGGGCTGCCGGGGCCATTGAAGCCATTTTAACCCTTGAAGCCCTACGCCAAGGATCCACCATGGGCACCATCGGCTGCAAAGCTGTTGATCCGCAACTCCACCCAGCAGTGCTGATTGAGAGGGAAGAGCGACCCTTGAACGGCAAGGTAGGAATTAGTCAATCCCTGGCCTTTGGCGGCGGCAACGCGGCCTTGGTTCTGGAGGGGTATCCCGCATGAAACCAGTGATCACCAAAAACATCTCCGTTGATCCCACCCATGACGAAGTGCCACCAGCCGCGCTGGGCCGCAAACTACGACGAGCAGATGATTTTATCAAAATTGCGGTAACCGCCTGTGATGGACTACTCCACGGCGATAACACGGATATCGATGCCACCGAAACCGGCCTCTTCCTCGGCACTGCTTTCGGCCCCATGGAGACCAACTTCGAGGTCCTTGATCTAATATTAGAAGAAGGACGCAGCTCACCTTTTCTCTTTTCCCATTCGGTTTTTAACGCCGCTGCAGGCTATATCGCCGAGATCTATAATATCAAGGGCTGCGGCCAAACAATTACCGATTTCAGCTGGCCATTTTTACTCTCTCTACGGGAAGGATGTTCAGCCATCAACGCCGGCCGCCTCCAACGCTGCCTAATCCTGCAAGTGGAAACCTATAGCCCACTGCTGGAAGATAGTCGCCAAGACTTGAACCCCCACTCCCCGGCTTGGCCCATGGGCGGAGTAGCTTGGCTACTGGAACGTTCCGATAGGGTTTCAAAGGGCTACCAAGTTGACTCACTGGATATAAACAGCCGCCCGGCAGCACCGGAAGCATACCTGAGCCGTGTTGCCGAAAATAGACTCAACGATATTCAACTACTGGCAAACGACCCCTTATCCAGTGCTAGGGAATTGACCAGATATATAGAGAAAAACGAACCGCAAAAACTTGAATTCTGCTCCAACGCAGACTACGGTACAGCAAAACTGTTATTGCATAAAACATTATAAACTTAACACCATACCCGACAACACCCATGCGCACTCTTGATTCCAAAAAAATCCTCCTCGTTCACCCTCTGGGCTATGAACCGGAAGACGCTGCCAACGATATTTCCCGCAAAGCTAACATTATGCCGCCCTTGGGCCTGGCAAGTATCGCAGCCTATCTTGAACAGCGCGACATATCCGTCGACCTTATCGATTGTCACGCCGATTTGGGTTTTTACCGCCGGATTAAACAGACCCTCACTGACCAACGCCCAGCCTATATCGGTTTCTCCTGCACAACCTCTTCCTTTCTGGACGGGGTACGCCTCAGTCAAATGGCCAAGGCGGAAGCACCAGGCATTAAGGTTATCTTCGGCGGAGCTCATGTGGCGGCCCTCAAGGAAAGAATCCTCCGCGATTATCCATCTATTGATTATTTGGTTACTGGCGAGGGCGAGGAAACACTCTATGAGCTGATCAATGGAGGCGAAGATGACCCAGGAGCCATTGAGGGGTTAGTCTACCGCGACAATGGAGAGCCAGTTTTCACCGGTAGAAGAAAAAAACTACTCGACCTGGACAGCCTACCCTTTCCGGCCTATGAAAAGCTAACCGGCTATCCGGAACGCTACCTGCTCCCCATTTTCAATTATCCCAAAGCACCAAACACCAGTTGCATTTCCAGCCGTGGTTGCCCCTATGCTTGCAGCTACTGTGACCGCTCGGTCTTTGGCCGTACCTTTAGATATAACTCAGCCACCTACCTCTACGAACATCTGTTCTACCTAAAGGACCGCTTCAAAATTAAGCATATTAATTTCTACGACGATCAATTCACCTTTAACCGTGCCAGGGTGGAAGAATTTTGCAATCTGATGATCAATAAACCACTGGGGATGACCTTTAACTGCGCAGTACGAGCAGAACACATTGATTTGGACCTCCTAAAACTAATGCGGAAGGCAGGATGCTGGATGATCAGCCTGGGAATTGAAACCGGTGACGAAGACCTCCTGGCCCAACACCGCCAAAACGCTAACCTCAACATGTTGGCTGATAAAATACGGTTGATTAAAAAAGCGGGCATCCGGGTAAAAGGACTGCTGATGATGGGACTGCCAGGCGAGAGCGAAAAATCCATCCAAAAAAGCATGGACTACGTCTTCTCCCTGCCCATTGACGACTTCAACCTCTCCAAATTCACCCCCTTCCCCGGCTCTCCCCTATACAAAGAGATCGACAAACACGGCACCTTTAACGAGGACTGGGTAAAAATGGACTGCATGCAATTCCTCTTCACCCCCCACGGCATGAGCAAAGAAAAACTCGATGAACTCTTCATCAAATTCTACAAATCCCACTACACCCGCCCCAAAGTAATGCTCGGCTACACCACCATGCTCTGGAAATCACCAGACAGCTGGATACGCTTCATCAAAGACTTCGGCCACTTCATCTCCTTTGCCCGAAGTAATAAACGAATGGGATGAGAGATTTCAACTAACCACTCAATATTATAACGAAAGATCACCTCCACTGCCCAGTCCCTTTTGAAACTTGGAGCTGATCCCAAGTACACCGGTGGGTCCATCGAGTTCTTGGCAGTCCTCCATACCTGGAGTGGGGCCTTGATCTTTTATCCCCACGTACATTGCCTGGTGCCCGGTGGCGGCTTCCATAAGGGAGAGCAAACCTGGAACCGTTCTCGCGCCAAGTATCTTGTGCCGGTAAAAACTCTGTCCCCGGTCTTCCGGGCCAAATTTCTAGACATGGCCGCCAAAGCATTGCCCTACATTTCCCTGCCAAGCTCGACCCGGCAAATGAAATGGGTGGTCTACAGTAAACCCGCCGCCCAAAGCCCGGAGGAAGTGGTTGAGTATCTCGGCCGTTATGTTTTCCGCTCCGCTATTACAAATGCCAGTATTCT
>JAOTSI010000264.1 GCA_029865005.1 Desulfobulbaceae bacterium | reverse complement strand
CAACTGTGCTCCATCACGCCCCATTGGAACGAATCCATGGAAGCACATTCTACTCTAAAAGCTGGAGGACGTGCTGAGGCACTTGTTAATGTGTCCACAAAAAAAGAACTCAGTACACTTTTACGTTGGTTAACCAACAATTCTATATCCCATCGTATTATAGGGCGGGGGTCAAATATACTAGTATCAGAGAAAGGATTAGCCGGAGTTACAATTAAGCTTAGAGGTGAATTTAATTCTATTTCCAATCCAGAACCGTTAAGAAATAATAAATCAAACAAAAAATACGCACTCAAAGTAGGTGCAGGATGCTCTTTGAGCCGCTTATTAAACCATTGCACTAGAAACGAACTAGGAGGATCTGAATTTCTCGTCGGTATTCCCGGTAGTCTCGGCGGTGGGGTATACATGAATGCGGGTGCCTGTGGAAAATCAATTAGCGAAATTATAGAATGGGTAGATATTATTGACATCCATGGTGACATCAACAGATTATCCGGTCATCAATTGCACTTTTCCTATCGCAATTCCATTTTCCAGGAACAATCGATGAATGCTTGTATTATTCTATTTGTCGGACTCAACCTCATTAAAATTCCGGCCCAAGATATTCAAAACACATGCCGACAATACTTAAGTCAAAGGGTAGGAAAGCAACCATCAGCACTAGGATCGGCGGGGTCCTTTTTTAAAAATCCTATCGGCGATTCGGCAGGACGCTTAATCGAAGCAGCCGGACTTAAAGGACATTATCGAGGATATGCCATGGTCTCTCCGGTTCATGCCAACTTTATCGTAAATACCGGGCAAGCTTCAGCTGATGATATTTCAAAATTAATGACCGAAGTGCAACAGAGGGTTTTTGATCATAGCGGCGTTTTACTTGAACCTGAAGTCCGTTTCCTTACATGAACATTATGCAAAAACATACTTCAATCTTACATAAAATATGGACACTTTTATTTCGATCTTACTTAGCCACTCAGATAAAAACTTTGCTGGGTCATCCTTTATCTGCTTTTGAACAAAATCCAAAAGACTATCTTTCGCCCTATCAAAGGAAAAATTATCTGAAACAATTATGCCACAAAGGAGTACTCGTCAGTTGCATAGCCACTTTGACCGGCTGTTTTATTTTTATTGTTTACAAAGCTGCAATTGACTCAGAACTCTTTCACATAAATGAGATTATCATTGAAAATATTGCCACTACTGAACGAGAAAAAATATTAACCATTGTAAAGCGAGCCAGTATAACAAGTATGCTACATCCAACCGGTGCAGCTCTACGTGCTAAAATCACAGAATTAGAATGGGTACGGAAAGCAGAGATCGAGAAAATATGGCCCTCTACTTTGACCATTAGAATTCAAGAACAAGTTCCATTAGCGCTTATAAATCTTGCTGGAAATAATAATAATAATGATGAAAGACTCTATTACGTTAACGACCATGGCGATATCTTTTCCAGAGCAAATGGCGATTACAGCATGGACTATCCTGTAATTACAGGGCTTTTACCAACCATAAAAGAAGATTATTCAACCAACGAGCACCCTCTTCTTAAGCGTGCCCTACAATTTTTAAAGGAATCGAAAATTAGTTCCATTTTATCAATTCAGTCAATATCGGAAATTAATATCACTTCGGACCAGGAGATAATTGTTTACTTAATAAACCAACCAGTTGCAATACACTTAGGACACGAAAAGATGTCTCGTTGTTTCAAAAGACTTTGCACTGTACTCTACGACCTGGAACAAAAAAGAGAAATGAACAAGATACGAAGTATCACCATGGACTATCTTGATCGACAAATTCTAGTATCAATGAACGAACCAATACGATAAGGCGAAAATGGAAGATACTAAAATCCACGAATCCGGAGAAATAATTGCCGGACTTGACATAGGAACTACAAAAATATGTGTTGTAGTTGGAGAAGTTTTCGATGACCGAATCGAGATCATTGGGATAGGTACAGCCTCCTCATCAGGTATGAAAAAAGGGGTTGTCGTCAATATTGAATCCACTGTTGAAGCTATAAAGAAAGCTGTCAGCGAAGCCGAGGAAATGGCTAAATGCCATCTTCAATACGTTTATGTCGGCATTGCGGGCAATCACATCAAAGGATTTAACAGTCCCGGTATTGTAGCTATCAACAATCAACAAATTGGAGAAAAAGATGTCGATGCAGTAATCTGGGCTGCCCGCACAGTTAAACTTTCAGATAATCAACAGATAATACATGTAATCCCTCAAGAGTATATGGTAGACGATCATACAAGGATCCAAAGCCCCATTGGCATGACAGGAGTGAGACTGGTCACCAATGTTCACATCGTGACCGCCGGAGTTAATGCAATCCACAATCTCACCACCTGTTGCAATCGGGCAAATCTAGTGGCACAAGAAATTGTCTTAGAGTCCATTGCAGCTGCTGAGGCTGTTTTAACCAAGGAAGAAATGAATTCCGGGGTAATCCTCATGGATATTGGAGGGGGCACCACCGATATTGCCATCTTCCACAATGGGTCAGTCAAACATACCTGGGAGTTACCCCTTGGCGGTAATAATCTTACCAGTGATCTCTCTGTCGGGCTGCGTACGCCTCTCCAAGATGCGGAGGAATTGAAATCATCCTATGGCGGAGCACTCTCCTCCATGATTAAAGATAATCACGTTATTGAAATACCCACAATGGGGGAACGCAAAACGAGAAAAATTTCACAACAACTCATGGTAGAAATTCTTGAAGCACGGATTGAAGAGATGCTAGAATTCGTCAATCAAAATATCTCTTCTTCGGGATTTAGAAATAAAATCAATGCAGGGGTAGTTATTACCGGAGGTACCGCATTGCTATCAAATATATCAGACCTGGCCGAACAAATTTTCGAGATGCCGGTAAGGATTGGATACCCAACCGGAGTAAAGGGAATTACAGATAAAGTAAACTCTCCCCGCTGCTCTACATCGGTGGGACTACTCCTTCATGGTAGCCGTAAACTGAAAAAGATAGATCACTCTACAATGAATTTTATTGAACGAGTAAAATTATTTTTTCGACAGATAATGTAATCACCTAAGGATTTATAATTAACAGGAACTGTACAGTTTTTTGGGTTTTTAAAATATGCCAATAAGCACCTAGCTGGATTATGTTTCTCTTGCCGTAATCCAGAAAAAAATTAATAAAACAATTAGTTAAATGGCAAAAACTGAAACTATATCTTTTACTTCCGAGTTCCTAATGCCGACAAGAGATAATAACAATCTTTCACAGTTGCGCCTTAACACCATTATTTCAAAAAAAATGGCCCGGCTAAAAGGAGTTACTTCTATGGTATCAATCAGTAATACATCCACATGCGGGTATTTAAACCATCTAGGCCGAAGGCTTAAGCACTGATCAAATAAAGATCGATGTGATAAAATGAAAATAATTCTTTATAATTTGAATTAGTACATGTATAAAACGGATGTTAATTGAGAACTAAACGTTCGAGGGGGAACCATGCCGTTTAGAATGGCTGAAGAAAAGCCTGTAGCAAACATAAAAGTAATAGGAGTCGGAGGCGGCGGAAGCAATGCCATCGACACCATGGTGCAAAATCGCTTAAAAGGCGTTGAATTCATTGTTGCGAACACCGACTTACAAGCTCTTGAAAAATCCAAGGCCGACGTCCGTCTCCAACTTGGACCAGGTATTACCAAAGGAATGGGGGCCGGTGCTGACCCGGAAAAAGGTAAAGATTCTGCACAAGAAAGTTATGAGGACATCCAACGTGCCCTCAAAGGAGCAGATATGACCTTCATTACCGCTGGGTTAGGTGGTGGTACAGGTACAGGGGCTGCTCCTATTATCGCAAAGCTAAGTAAAGAAATCGGTGCTCTTACCGTGGCTGTTGTTACCAAACCGTTCTATTTCGAAGCAAAAAGACGGATGCGCAATGCAGAGGCGGGCTGGGAAGCTCTAAAATCACACGTTGACACGATCATCACTATTCCTAACGACCGACTGCTAGGCATAATGCAAAAGAACTCCACTCTCATCGAAATGATGCATATGGTGGATGACGTTCTGCTCCAAGCTGTGAAAGGCATAACAGATCTTATTAATCTACCGGGTCACATCAATGTCGACTTCGCTGACCTGAAAACAGTTATGAAAGAGGTCGGACCGGCCATTATGGGCTCCGGCTCAGCTAGTGGTGAAAACCGCGCCACCGAAGCAGCCAAAAGAGCCATTGACAATCAATTATTAGAAGATGTGGGAATAGACGGTGCCAAAGGGGTGCTGATCAATATTTCAGCCACTGAAGAGAGCTTAACCATGGGTGAATTCATGGAAGCATCTTCCCTCATTCAGGAAAAAGCTAACGATGATGCCAATATAATCATAGGCGCTTTATTCGATAATGCCCTAGAGGATGAGTTAAGAGTCACCGTCATTGCCACGGGACTTTCCACCTATGATGACAGTGAAACCATTTCAACCTTGGAAATGGGCCGAAATAGTGGTTTATTGGGAAAACCTGAACAAAATAGAAACGATAAAACAAACAAAACATCAGAAATGAAAACCGTTCACTTTGCCAAACCCAATCCTAAGCCACGGGGAACAACCTTACCTCCTCCAATTTTTGACAATAATGATCATGAACGTCATGATCTGGAGGAGCCTGCCTATATAAGGAAAAAGGCTAATTAAATAAGGTTTTTATGAAACGTGATTGTGTTCGGTTCTTCTTTACTCCCCCGCCCGAACACGATCGCGCATAGAGTACAAAAAGATAATTATTCACGACTAATTAATTTAATCTACATGCAACTTTAAACACGCACATTACATTGTCTTTGCTTCTTACTACCGAAACCGGCACAATCCATAAAAAGTGGAAAGGATTCTTACCGGTTGCTCTGATATATCCCAACACCTATCCAGTTGCCGTTTCCAATCTCGGTTTCCAGCTCATATATCACCAACTAAACAGTCTAGATTTTATTGTTTGTGAACGCTTTGTTTACCCTTCTCAAGCAGGACCTCTTCGTTCTCTGGAATCCAACCGATTACTTTCTGATTTCCCAGTAGTCATGTTTTCCATCAGTTTTGAAAACGACTACCCTAATCTGATTTCTCTCTTAAACGCTGGGTTAGCTTCAACCCTGGCAACATCACGTGACTCATCCATAACCCCTGGTTCACCGCTTATTATTGGCGGGGGGGTAGCGATCTTCATGAATCCCGAACCGCTGGCCCCTTTCTGCGACCTTATGGTAATGGGCGAGGCCGAAGCCATTGTACCGGAACTCATGCTACAAGTGGACAACGCTATTAATCATGGTCACTCCAGAGAAAAGCTCTGTAATGAAATCGGCACAGGATTAGACGGCTGTTACGCCCCCTCCTTCTACTCCTTCCATTATGGAAATAACGACCACCTAAGCGAAATACGCGCCAAGGATAATCTACCATTACGAATTAATCGTGTAATTCAGGACAACCCCGACCAGTCGGCCCACTCCCGTCTCCTGTCTCCTGATGCCGAACTTTCCATGTTTATGACTGAACTTGGAAGAGGATGTAGTCGAGGATGCCGCTTTTGCGCCGCCGGATTTATCTATCGCCCGCCCCGCCTCTGGAGCTCAGATGCCATTATAAAGAGTTTAGATGAGCGCCCTGCGGAAATAAAACGCATCGGCTTACTCGGCATGGAGATGGCCTCCAATCAGGTGCTTGACACCATTAGCGATTACTTGCGAGACAATAACTGCGCTCTTTCCTTTTCTTCTCTCAGAGCCGATCGAATTTCTCCGGCTCTTTTATCCCTTCTACGTGATTCATCGCTCAAAAGTGCTGCCATTGCACCAGATGGTTGTTCACAACGGCTCCGCTCAGTAATCAACAAGGGACTTAATGAAGATGACCTGATAAACGCAGCAGTTCGACTGGTAGAAGCAGGTATCATGCATCTCAAACTCTATGTCATGATTGGATTACCCACCGAATCTATAGATGATCTTGACGAGTTACTCTCCATGTTAAAGCGTCTTCAAAACGCAATTCATCCCCTGGGACGTAAACGTGGACGGCTTTGCGAAATAACCCTTTCGGTCAACAGTTTTTCCCCTAAACCATGGACCCCTTTTCAATATCTCTCCTTTGGTGGCTTCACCTCTGAGAGCCACCAAGAAGAACTTACTACCAAATATCTTGTTGGCACTTTAAAAGAGAAAATTAAATATCTTCGCAAACAACTTAAAAAAACCAAAAACATCCGCCTCAAGGTGGACCGACCTGAACACGTGTTACAACAAGCTATATTTGCCAGAGGGGACCGCCGCCTCGCTCCGGTACTTATGGACATGGCCTTAAGCAATATGCCACTCAAAAAAAGTTTACACCGCCACGGACTTAGCCATCGACAAT
>JAOTSI010000450.1 GCA_029865005.1 Desulfobulbaceae bacterium | reverse complement strand
ATATGAACCAGGCCAACTGGTTAACCTTCCCCGATCAAGATCAATGATCCGGGTGGCAAGCTTCCGGGCAAGTAATCGATCATGAGTAATAAATAGAATAGTACAACGGATGGTAAGCAGAAATTCTTCCAGCTTGGTAATAGACTCGATATCCAAATGGTTCGTGGGCTCGTCCAGCAATAGGATATCAGGCTCCTCCACCAAGGCTCTGGCTAGTAAAACCCGCCTTTTCAAGCCACCGGATAGTTCATGAAATTTTAAGTCCGCATTCAATTCCATACGAGTTAAAATACTATCCACCTTCTGTTGAGCCTGCCAACCATCCACCGCCTCCAATTCATGTTGCGCTTTCTCCAACTCAGCCAGCAATGACTCATCACCAGTATCAGATAACCGTTTAGAAACTGAATGGTATGAAGCTAATACGGAAAAAAGATCGCCCATGCCGCTGGCCACCACGTCATATACAGTTCCCTGTACATCGCTTCCCACCTCTTGAGCCAGAGAGCCGATTTTCAACCCTGGTTTCTTATTGATTTTACCGCCATCCGTCTGAACCTCTCCAGCAACGATCCGCATAAGGGTGGATTTCCCTTCACCGTTTCGCCCCATCAGACACACTCTCTCCCCTACTTCCAACTGAAAATTGACTTCATCAAGCAGCGGGGAGCCACCAAAGCTAATACTCACACCATGAAAACTAATCAAAGCCATATCCGTTCACTCACCATACAAACCATTTGTTTGAAGCAAAAATTATCAGCAACCGTTCACGGGTTTGCCTAAAAAATCATATAAATCCATAGCAGTCACCGATCACCCTATTAAAAAAGATGATTGCAATACCATAACCATTTAACAGTATCGCAGACAGATACACACCGACTGATGAATCATTGTAAAACTGTAAGTGTTCACCAGCAGCACGTCTACACGAGATCAGGCCGGATTTACAAAAGATTATCCATAACTCACCGGCCTGCTTGCATACATCCATAGCGTAGGTAAAGGCTTACTAGACCGATGGGTCAAATCTTTTCTTGCTAATCCAGATAACTGATAGTAACTATATACAAATCCTGTCAGATCACACCCAGCTCTACCCACTAACAAAAATCATTAACCAACCGCAGTGTTGCAATACCTACACTCTTTTATTGCCTTTGCCTAGTCATCATTGGTAGGTTAAACGACAGAACAACACTATGACCAATAATAATCCACCGACTCTTTTTAATGAACCTTATTAAAAGTCAACATGGACCCTATAAATCAACAACGCAAAATAATCCATATCGACATGGATGCCTTTTTCGCATCAGTTGAACAACGCGAAAATCCACATCTTAAAGGACTTCCTGTTATCGTCGGCGGCAACCCCCACGGCCGGGGAGTGGTTTCTGCTTGTTCCTACGAAGCCCGAACCTATGGAATTCACTCCGCCATGTCGTGCGCCAAAGCCCGACGGCTCTGCCCAAAGGCCATTTTTATTCGACCCCACATGGAACGTTATAAAGAAGTTTCGCAAACTATCATGGCTATCTTCCATGAAACATCCTCACTAGTTGAACCGCTCTCCCTGGATGAAGCCTTTCTTGATGTCACCATTAATAAAAAGAAAAACCCGTCCGCAACTCTATTAGCTCAGGAGTTGAGAAGCCAAATATTTCGAAAAACCGGGCTCACCGCATCCGCCGGGGTTTCCTGTAATAAGTTTTTAGCTAAAATAGCCAGTGATATCAACAAACCAGATGGAATAACAGTGATAACTCCAGAAGAAGTACTGCCTTTTATTGGAAAGCTGCCGGTGAGAAAATTTTACGGAGTCGGCAAGGTTACCGAGCGTAAAATGCATGCCCTAGGGATAAAGACTGGAGGGGATCTGCGCCGATTTCAGCGGTCCGAGCTGCTCCACTATTTCGGTAAAAGCGGCATTTTTTTTCACGATATAGTGCGAGGTATTGATAATAGACCTATAATTGCGGAGCGAAGCCGCAAATCCATCGGCTCTGAAACAACATTAAGCAAAGACGTAACTG
>JAOTSI010000262.1 GCA_029865005.1 Desulfobulbaceae bacterium | reverse complement strand
ACGGAGATGGAACCGGAACCGCCGCCCACGTCCCACAAAACTCCTTCACCCGGCAATCGTAGACAATGTAGGGTAATCGCCCGAACTTCATCCTTGGTGATAAGTCCTCGTGAATGGGTGATTTCATTCTCTGTGAGTCCGAAAACGGGTTTTGTTTCAGGAAGCATGGCTTGTTCAACCAACATTATATTGAGCGGACCAAAGGTTGAGTCGGCAATATCTGCCAAACCGGCAACAGTGATCTTTTGCTCTTTCATCCCCAGATTTTCAGCAACTCTGACACTAATATTTTGTATTCGCTTATCATCTTGCAGCGTTTGCAGGGTGTTTAGCAAGGACGCAGCTACTTGGTCCGGGCTATTACGATGATCAGTGAACAGCATCACTTTGTTATGGGGCAGAATGCGGGCGGGTAGGTCACCGGGTTCCCTGCCGTGCAAACTCAGGATGGTCATGTCGTCCCAGGGGAGTTTGAACTCGGTGCAGGCTAATTGTACTGCTGATAAGGCTGGATGTACTGTAATCCTCTCTGAGCCGTATTTGGTGATTAAGGTGCGAGCGACGCCAAAGAAGAGGGGATCGCCGCTGGCTAGTACCGCAACATCTCCTTCTTGCAGACTCTTGTCCAAGTCATTAAGCATTTTGTTGACTGGAGCAATGGGCAGAATGGTGACCTTTTCCCCTTCAAGCAATGGTTTGTGACGGCTGGAAGCGATTACCACGCCGCAGCGCCTGATAATGGCTAATTTGGATTCATCCAAGTAAGGGCTGTCCACCCCGATTATTTCAATTATCGACATATTCCACTACTCCTTCCTCGGAGGTCACCAGGTATACGTCCACGGCTAAGCCGGAACATTTTTGGGCATAATCCCGAGCTCTGGCGCATACCGCGCGGATCAAATTATACGAACCATTTTCTTTGAGTCTTAAATAAATTTCCCGTGCCGTGTTGGCTTGCTCCAGCTCCGTAGCAAGATTATTATCAAGTCCCAAGTCGCGTAACAACTTTACGCAATTAGAAATTTCCAGAGCACCGTTACGCACATGGGTTTGGGGGATTTCAAGAGCTGCTTTAACTATCTTGGCCCACATCCCTGCCAGATGGATTTTACGAAAGCCGTGTTTGGCGGCAGCTTTGAGAGCATATTCAAGGTAATCACCCATCATGACAAGACTTTCCTCCGGAAGCTCAAGCTTCGCTGCTACAGCAGCCTCTGAGGTACGACCGGTGGAGAGTATTATTTCATCGAGTCCCACCGCTACGGCAACCTTCATTGATGAGTCAATGGTTGCGGTCCAAGCCTTGGCCGATACCGGTCGGACAATACCGGTGGTGCCCAGTACCGAGAGCCCGCCCAAGATCCCCAACCGCTTATTAAGTGTTTTTTTAGCAAGTTCCTCTCCGTTTTCAATGAAGATGGTCACTTCCAAATTTTTCTGCCCTGCGTCCTGCTCCTGCATCCCTTCTTCAACCGCTGCTTTTATCATGGAGCGTGGTACCGGATTAATGGCTGGTTGCCCTATGGATATCGGTAAGCCCGGCTTGGTAACCTTGCCCACGCCGGGGCCACCCAGGATAGTGACTTTCTCGTCGCGTGGTTCCGTACTAAAACGCACTATGGCTCCAATGGTTGCGCCATTGGTAACATCCGGGTCATCGCCTGCATCCTTGATGGTTGTTGCTTTGGCAATTCCACCGTCCAATAACGATGTCTTGATGGTAAAAGAGTGGCGCGAATGGTCGGGAAAGGGGATTGTTACCTCTTGTACCCCTTTATTACTGCCTAGTAAATGCAGAGTTGCAGCCTTGGCGACCGCAGCGCTACAAGCACCGGTGGAATATCCCGAACGAAGCTTTTTTGTATTATTCTTAGCCACGGTTATTAAGACTCGTCGTAATGTCCGGCTGCCAGTTTGAGCAGCGCATTGATGATGGACACGTTGATCGGTGAGCCGCCCTTGCGACCGCTAACAGTGATAAAAGGATAGCTTTTTCCCGCCAGGATGGCCTTGGACTCAAGGGCATTAACAAATCCTACCGGCACTCCGATAACCAAGTTTGGTTGCATGAGTCCCTTGTCAATGTAATCCATTACCTTGAGCAGGGCGGTGGGGGCGTTGCCAACTCCGATAATCCCGATGTTTTGTCCGGTGGCCAGTTCCATAGCAGCCTCTGATCGGGTGATTCCCCGTTGGGCGGCCATCTCCCTGGTGTCTTCATCAGCTACCTTACAAATAACTTTGCAGCCGAATTTGTTGAGCAATGGTTTGGAAATACCCGATGCCGCCATGTTAACGTCCACCAAAATATCCTTTCCAGCTTTGATTGCGGCGATACCCGCTTTCACGCTATCATTGCCGAAAGAAATAAGCTTGGCGAAATCAAAGTCGCCGGTTGCATGAATCACTCGCTGTACAATGGGAAACTCTTTGGAGCTAAAAGAGTGGGGACCAAGTTCGCGGGCAATGATCCGAAAGCTCTCTGCTTCTATTTCTTCGGGCTTAATTTTTTGAATTTCCATCTTTTTTATATTCTATCCGTGCTGGTCAATATTTAATTGTTGTTTAACTATATTTAGTGATTTGCTGAGGCCTTGTAGGGGCACCCCTTTGTGGGTGCCCGGATTAACCAAGAGATTCCCTTGAAATTCTTAACTCAACAAAATTGACACCTCGTGGTGTCCATCCAACGTGTTTTTAAATTCTGTTTCTCTTAAGTTAACAGTATGGCCTTTATACCTTATATGTTACCTTTTATTGATCGCTAATGTTAAATATTGGACGAAGGGAATATCAACTGTAATCAGTTGGCATGGTCATGATTAATCTTCGCAGCTCTAAGGCAAGCAGCAACAAAATTATTCACCGCCTTTGGGGTTCCTCCCCAGTGCAGATGAATGTAACCAGCTAAAGTATTATAGATTTGATACCCCTCTTGGCTACCATTTTCCATTTCATAGCAATGTACGACTCCAGGGGCCATCGCTTCGATATCCGAGTAATGAAACTCATGGCCGTGTAATTGCGTACCTGTATCCCCAAAAAAGCTCTTCGTGCACTGAACTGGGTGGCGATATCCCAAGCGGCGTAGCTTGGGGCGCATCCGGGCATTGGTCGGATAAATACCCACCATGGGGAGATATTGCTCATCGCTGAGTTGGATTCCCTGGGTAAGATACATGAAACCGCCGCATTCGGCGTATATTACCGTACCCTTTTTCGCCATTTCAAGAAGCGTTTTCCGCATGGAGTCGTTCTCGCTCAATCCTTTGGCATGTAGTTCTGGATAACCGCCTCCCAAGTAGATTCCGTGTAAATCAGCAGGTGGCTGTTTATCATGTAATGGGCTGAAAAAAACAAGTTCCGCGCCGGTTTGGCTGAGTAACTCCAAGTTGTCTTCATAGTAGAAGCAAAAGGCTTCGTCTCGTGCTACTCCAATCCGTACCCCATTTCCGTTGTGCGCAAGTTGTGGGTAGTCATGGTTATCTCCGTATCCGGTTCTTTTGCTGCACGCTTTGATGAGCAAATCAAGATCACAATGTTCTTTCAACAATTTGGCCAGTCTATCTCTCTGTTCCTGGTTCAGAGGCTCTTCTTCACCCATCTGTAAACCAAGATGGCGCGAAGGGATGGAGATCATTTCTTCGCGAGGCAGACTACCCAGAAGCGGAGCGCGGCAATGTTGGTTAATCGCTCCACTAATGAGTTGATAGTGACGTTTGCTGCCCACCTGGTTGAGGATAACCCCCGCAATGTTCAAGTCGGGATCAAAGGTCTCAAACCCGTGTAACATGGCGGCGACACTCTCCGCCGCCGAGCGGGCATCAAGTACCAGTAAGATCGGCAGGTTCAATAGCTTGGCTAGGTGTGCCCCGGAGCCGGAGCCACCGTCAAAAAGGCCCATCACTCCTTCTACTACGCTGATGTCTGCTCCTTGAGCTTTGTGGTTGAAAAGCGCCTGCACGTATTCATCACCACACATCCGTGGGTCCAGATTATAAGATATCTTGCCGGTAACCAAGCGGTGGAGGCTGGGATCAATGAAATCCGGGCCACACTTAAACGGTTGTACATTAAGACCGCGTCGTCGCAAAGCGGCAAGTAAACCGAGACTGACCGTAGTCTTACCACCTCCGCTTTTGGTTCCGGCAACGAGGAATGCGGGATTACTCCACATCGGCAAAGGCCATGGCGGCCCGTTCAGGGTAGAGAATGGTAAAGATGGTCTTGATGCCGTCCACCAATTTTATGGTGGGGCGAGAGACTATAGCCTCCTCCACTAGATAGACCTGATTCATTTTTACCGCTTTGATCACTTGAAAACCGGCTTCTTTTTTGATGTCGTCTACGCTAATGGAGTTCATCCGCCCTTTTTGGGCGAGAAATACGTCGATTTCATTAGCTTTGCTTAGGATATGTTCTTTGCCGTATTCAGCGATATTGGATTTGCGCACTTGGCGGGCATCAGCGGCCACATTAATTCCACCAGCAGATTGAAGAACAAAAATGGCCATGGATTCCGGTGAAAAGGTTTTCATCTTGCGATGCATAGCTTCGAAATATACATTTTTACGATCTTTTTTCGGTATGCGCTCTACCTGAACACGTACCGTATCAAGCTCATTGCGGAACTGGTCAATCATCGCCGCTGCCTGCTTCTGTCTGTTGGTTAAGTCCCCAAGTTGAGCCCAGTAGTCAAACATCTCTGCAACGGCGTTGGGCTGCAGCGAAACAACTTGTACTCCATTTTCAATGAGGGTCTTTATCAGTTTGGGGTAACCTCGACTGATCATGGGACGGATTAGAACTAAATCCGGTTTGAGGGCCAGCAAACGCTCTGGATCATCTTTGTAACTGATTTTTGGACGGTCGGTGATGGACTTATCGCTACGGGACACTGCTATAATTTCTTTATCCAAGCCCAGGGCGAAAAGGTTATCGGTGTGGGCGGTGTAAAGAGAGATGATGCGGGTAAAAGGTTGGTGATAGTGGGTTACCCGTCCATCCTTATCGGTGATCATTGATTCTTTGGTGGCAAAAGTCACTTTGGCTGATTTAAAAGACTTTTTGTACACCGTAACATTACCGTTTTTATCGGTAATGACTGCGGCATCGGTAGCGGATAAGGGCCCGAATGTGAATGTAATAGCTAGTAGAGCTATAAAAAAACGTTGCATATGAATCATGAGTATTGTTCCTCGCATAATTTAAAACTGATATGGCTACCGCCGTTAAATGTATCGGGTTGGATGTGGGCCTCGACCCCGTATGCTTCTTTGATCACTTCGGGCACCAGCACTTGTTTCACCGGGCCTTGGCACAAAATAGTTCCCTGCTTCAAAAAAATTAATTCATCACAAAAGGAGGCAGCCAAAGAGAGATCGTGAATGGCTGCCACTACGGTTAAACCGAGATCCTTACTCCGTTTGGCGATAATCTCAAGGATGGAGAGGGAGTGAAAGACATCTAGGTTGGAGGTAGCTTCATCAAGTAATAATACCTCCGGGGTTTGGGCCAAGGCTCGAGCAACCGCTACCCGTTGTTTTTCACCGCCTGAGAGTTCGGTAACCGGCCGCTCGGCCAATTTACTGATTTCCAAAATCTCCATAACTTCATCCACCAGTTGATGATCGGCTTCGGTGGGAGAGGAAAAACGGCCAAGATGGGGATGACGGCCCATTTCAACCACATCGCGCACCGTGAAACCAAAACGCATGGAAAATTCCTGGGCTACCATGGCTAATTTTTGGGCCCGGTGGCGAACACTCCAGTTAGCGTAAGGTTGTCCGTGGAAGGAGAGTTCACCGGAATCCGGACGATGCAGTCCGGCCAGAATGTCGAGCAAGGTAGTCTTGCCGCTGCCGTTGGGGCCAAGAATGCCGTAACGCTTGCCCTTGTGCAGCTCCAAGTCGATATCACGCAATATTCCCTGATTGCCGTAGCCGAAGCAGACCTTGTCTAGTTGCCAAATGGGGTTAAAATCCTGTAGCACCGCGTTCACTCATTCGTTTTTTGAAGATGAAACAGAAAAATGGTCCACCTATTAGCGCGGTGAGCACCCCGATGGGTACTTCGGCTGGTAAAACCGCTCTGGTCAGAGTATCAGCAAATAGCAGTAGTAGGCCCCCGGCCGGAAAAGAGAGAGCCATGAGACGTCGATTATCCGGGCCGATAATGTGGCGTAAGAGATGGGGTACGATGAGACCGACAAAGCCGATTATCCCGGAGACGGAAACGCATACTGCGGTGAGCAAAGAGCAAATAGTGAGCAAGGTGGTGCGCAACCGTACCGTATTGATTCCCAGAGTAACGGCGCTGCGTTCGCCGCTTGCCATGATATTAAGGTCGCGTCCGAAAAATAACAATACGAAAAAACCGCCCAAGGAAAGAGGTGCTAATAGCGCAATATTGTGCCAGGAGGCACCGGAAAATGATCCCATGAGCCAGAAAATAATAATCCCCACCTGTT